>NZ_AP018558.1:1997500-2223143 GCF_003574215.1 Hydrogenophilus thermoluteolus
TTCAGTGATTTACCAATAATTCACCCCAGAAGAATTTTTTGGCACGCCATTTGCTGTACGCTTCGATGAAGCGAACTTTTGACCTGTGTCCAATGTTTGGCACCTCCAACCCCAACGCACAGGTCTCATGGGTCTCTCCTCCTAACTTCGCTTCTTTGGCGGCGCACACCCGTGCGCCGCTTTTCTTTTCCGTTTATCAGAAAATAGCGATTTGCTAGAATAGCGTACCGTGCTGGTGCCGATGAGGAAACCCCGATGCGTCAACCAACTGCCGAACCGTCGCACACCGTGCAACCCGACGTGATCCGCTACTTTCCGTTGCCGCTCTTTGCTTCGATCATGGGGCTCTGCGGATTGGCTTTGGTCTGGCTCAAAGCCGCCCATCTGTGGCACTGGCCCGCAGTGATCGGGCAGGCCGTGGCGGTTGCGGCAACCGCGCTCTTCCTCCTTTACGGATTGCTCCTACTCTTGAAAGCCGCGCACAACCCCCAAGGCATCCGTGAGGATTGGCGCCATCCGGTACGGCTCAACTTCTTTGCGGCGATCACGATTTCGCTGATGCTCTTGGGAACCGCGTACCAGAGTTTTGCCCCGGGAATCGGCCATGGATTCTGGCTCGTCGGCGCGATCGGACACGCAATCCTCGTTCCCGTGATGATGCACATCTGGCTCCACCACGCCCACTACCAACTGACCCACATCAACCCGGCCTGGTTCATCCCGGTGGTTGGGAACGTCGTCGCGCCGCTTGCGGGCGTCGGGTACGGCCATCTCGAAGCAAGCTGGTACTTTTTCGCGATCGGGATCGTCTTCTGGTTGGTGCTGATGACGATCGTCATGCACCGCCTCATCTTCTTCGAACCGCTGCCGCAGCGGCTCGCCCCCACGCTCTTCATCCTGCTTGCGCCGCCCTCGGTCGGGATGCTCGCGTGGCTCAAACTCGACGGTGAGACGCTCGACGCTGCTACACGCATCCTCTATGGGGTCGCCCTCTTTTTGGCGCTGGTGCTCGCGACGAACGCGGCGCGTTTCGCCAAAGTACCCTTCTTTCTCTCCGCCTGGGCCTATTCGTTCCCCCTCGCGGCGCTCACGGTCGCGACGATGACGATGGCACACCTCACCGCGAGCCGCGGTCTGCACACCCTTGCCCTCATGCTCGTCGCGCTCACCACCGCGGTCGTATTGTGGCTGATCGTGAAAACGGCGCTTGCCGCAGCGAAACGGGCGATCTTCTTACCCGAATAAACGCAAACGGGTCAAGCCCCAAGCACGCAGCGACTAACACCCGACGAGTGCGCGCCAATCGCAGTGGGTTGCGACGCTGTCGGCCAGCCGCTCGATCATCGCTTCGCGCCGCGCCTCGGCATCGATCGCGGTGAGCGACCCTGCACCTGCCCAACGCGCGAACGCGGCAAACGCCGGCGCGGCGTCGAAGAGTCCGTGCCAGTAGGTTCCGACGATCTGACCATCTGCCGAAACCGCCCCGTCGCCTGCGCCGTCGTCACCCGTCAGAAGCGGCGCAGCGAGTGCCGCCCCGTCGCTCACCCCCAGGTGAATCTCATAGCCCGTCACGGGAACCGGCGTCGCGCCGACGACCGCAGGGTGGATCATGCGGCCGCGCGCTTGCGTGAGGCGCTTGGCGCGCGTGAGCGTGGTCGTGATCGCGAGCAACCCCAACCCTTCGCTGTGCCCTGCCGCCCCTTCGACTCCCTCGGGGTCAGCGATCGATTCACCCAGCATCTGAAAACCGCCACAGATCCCAATCACCTTGCCGCCGTAGCGCAAATGGCGCAAGAGGTGCGCATCCCCTTGCTGCGCGCGTAGCCAGGCCAAATCGGCGCGCACCGCTTTCGACCCCGGGAGGATCACCAGGTCGGCACCCGGCCACGGGCCGCCCGCCCACCAGCGAAAATCGACCTCCGGGTGGAGCCGCCACGGGTCGAGGTCGGTGTGGTTCGCGATCCGGGGGTAAGCGATCGCCACCACCCGCAGCTTGGCGTCGCACCGCACCGCTGCCGACTGCAAACTGTCTTCGGCGTCGAGCGACCAATTGCGCAAATAGGGGAGGACGCCAAACACCGGCTTGCCCGTACGTTCGGTCAGCCATTCGATCCCTGGCGTCAAAAGCGAAACGTCACCGCGAAAACGGTTGATCACGAAGCCGCGAATCCGCGCCACTTCGCTTGGCGACAGACACGCAAGAGTCCCGACGAGCTGCGCAAACACCCCGCCGCGATCGATATCGGCAACGAGCGCTACCGGAATGTCGACCGCTTCGGCAAACCCCATGTTCGCGATGTCATTCGCGCGCAGATTGACCTCGGCAGGGCTGCCCGCCCCCTCGACCACGATGAAATCGTACTGTGCGGTCAGACGCGCCCACGATTCGAGCACCGCTTCGCGTGCGCGCCGTTTGTAGTCGTGGTACTGCCGCGCGTCGAGCTGCGCCGCCACCCGCCCGTGGATCACCACCTGTGCGGTGCGGTCACTCTGTGGCTTCAAGAGCACCGGATTGAAATCGGTATGCGGAGCAAGCCCCGCTGCTTGTGCTTGCACCGCCTGTGCCCGCCCGATCTCGCCGCCGTCGATGGTGACCGCAGCGTTGTTCGCCATGTTCTGCGGTTTGAAGGGGGCCACCCGTACGCCTTCACGCCGCAGCAGCCGACACAGTGCAGCGACGAGCGTACTCTTGCCAGCGTCCGAAGTCGTTCCCTGAATCATGATCGCGCGTGTGTGCATCGCGTCATTGTACCTGCAGCGCCGCTTACCCCCTAACCCGGTTGGGTTGCCAAAGCACCGCCCCCACGCTACGCTTACCCAAACCCAACAAAACCCAACCAAACCCAACCAAACCGAGCCAAACCAACCGCAACCAAACCCAAGTTCCCCACGGAGTCCCAGAGATGCCGTCGACACCCCACGTTGCGCTCCCCCCGTTTCCGTTCGACAACACCTTCGTCCGCGAACTGCCCGATTTCGCGATCCCGTGGCAACCCGACCCCGTCCCCGACCCCAAGCTCGTCTATCTCAACCACGAACTTGCGGCCGAGCTCGACCTGCCGCTCGCGATGCTCGACGAAGCCACCTGCGCAGCGCTTTTCACCGGCCAACAGCTGCCCGCAGAAGCCGAACCGGTCGCCCAAGCGTACGCCGGACACCAGTTCGGCGGATTCGCCCCAGTACTCGGGGATGGCCGAGCGCTCCTTTGGGGCGAGGTCGTCGATCGCCACGGCAATCGCCGCGACCTGATGTTCAAAGGCTCCGGCCCGACCCCTTTCTCACGCGGCGGCGACGGCAAGGGGGCGCTCGGGGCGATGCTCAAAGAGGCGCTCTACGGCGAAGCGCTGCACGCGCTCGGTATCCCGACGACACGCGCACTGGCGGTAGCAACGACGGGGGAATGGGTCGTACGCACACACCGCCACCCTGGCGCGATCCTCACCCGAGTTGCCGCGAGCCACCTCCGCGTCGGCACCTTCGCTTTTTTCGCCGCGCTCGGCGAACGCGAAAAACTGGAACGGCTGACCCGTTATGCGCTCGCGCGCCACTACCCCGAACGCGTGACGGACACGGCACCTCCTGCGCTCGCGCTCCTCGAAGCGGTAGCGGAACAGCACGCGCACCTCGTCGCGCAATGGATGGCGGTCGGATTCATCCACGGCGTGATGAACACCGACAACATGACGATCAGCGGAGAGTCGATCGACTTCGGACCGTGCGCCTTTCTCGAACCGTTCGACCCGCAAACCGTTTTCAGTTCGATCGACCGCTTCGGCCGCTACGCCTATCGCGAACAGCCCCGCATCGCGCAGTGGAACCTCGCCCGGCTTGCCGAAGCACTGCTGCCGCTGCTCGACCCCGACCCGCACACTGCAGTGACCCTTGCAAACCGCGTCCTCGAGCGCTTTCCCGCCTTGTACGAAGCGGCCTGGCTCGCCGCGATGCGCCGCAAATTGGGGTTGACGCCGGACGGCGACGCGCGGACGATCGCGCACGACCGAGCACTCATCTCCGACTGGCTTGATCTGCTGGCGACGCACGCCGCCGATTTCACCGCCGCTTTCCGGGCGCTCGTGCGCTTCAGCGTCGGTAACGACGCCCCGTTGCGCGCGCTCATTCCCGATCCCGAACTGTCGCGATGGCTCGAACGGTGGCAACACCGCGTGGGCCTGGTGCCAGGGCAACTGAACCACGCACTCGCCGAACGGCTCGCGCAAGCAAACCCGTGGCTGATCCCACGCAACGAAGCAGTCACCGCCGCATTGAGCGCTGCCGAAGCGGGCAGCCTCACCCCGTTCGAACGGCTCCTGGTCGCGATACAAAATCCCTTCCGTGAAAATCCTGCGTACGCCGACCTGGCGCGCCCCTCCAGCCCAGAATTTCTCGCGCAGTTTCGCACCACGTGTGGCACCTAATGTTCTGCGATAATCGCGGCCATGACCCACTTGCTTGCGCTCCTCATCGGTTTGGCTTGGGACCGCCTGATCGGCGAGCCGAAGCGCTTTCATCCCCTGGTTGCGTTCGGACGCTGGGCCGAGCGGTGTGAACGCTGGGCGCGCGAACGCGGCTTACACACGCAGCGCGTCGGGCCCCAACCCACCCCCGATTCCATGGCTACTGCAATGTGGCGTGAGCGGCTCGCCGGACTCTTCGCTTGGCTGGCGGCAGTGACCCCGCCGCTGTTGCTCACCCTCTGGCTGTTGGCCGCATTCCCGAAACTGCGCTGGCTCTGGGAAGGGCTCATCCTGGGTTTGGCGCTTGGCTGGCGCAGTCTCGAAGAGCACATCGTGGCCGTGGCCGACCCCCTGGCGCGTGGTGATCTTCCCGCCGCACGTGCCGCGGTGGCGAAGATCGTCAGCCGCGACGCGGCGCTCTTGGACGCCCGCGGCGTGGCCACCGCTGCGACCGAATCGGCACTCGAAAACGGCCACGATGCCGTGATCGCGCCGCTCTTCTGGTTCGCCGTCGCGGGCGGCATCGGGGTCTTGCTCCACCGCCTGGCCAATACGCTTGACGCGATGTGGGGGTACCGAACCCCGCGCTACCGTGACTTCGGCTGGTTCGCCGCCCGAGCCGACGACCTCCTTGGCTGGCCGAGTGCGCGCCTCACCGCGCTTGCCTACGCGCTTGCCGGTCATGTTCGCGACGCCCTGCGCTGTTGGCGGCGCCAAGCCCCCCATTGGCCCAGCCCGAACGCCGGCCCGGTAATGGCTGCGGGCGCGGGCGCACTGGGCGTGCGGCTCGGTGGCCCCGCCCCCTACCACGGCGTCTGGCAACCGCGCGGCACGCTCGGCTGCGGCGCTCCTGCCACACCAGAAACACCGCTTGCCGCCCTTGCGCTCCTGCGCCGCGCCACGATCGGCGTACTCCTTTTGACCGCGTGGTGGGTAAGCCGATGAGCGTCTCCGAGCACGCGAACCCCGCGATCGGCCACGGCGGGCGCCTGCGCGCTGCGATCGCCCGTTACGGCGGGCCTCCAGAGCGCTGGATCGACCTCTCGACCGCAATCGCCCCATGGCCATACCCACTCCCGCCGGTCCCTCCCGAAGTCTGGCAACGCCTCCCTGAGCCCGACGACGCGCTGCCCGCGGCGATCGCCACGTACTACGGCGCCGACGGGCTTCCGATCCCCGGCACCCAAGCGGCGCTGCAAATCCTCCCTACCCTCTTTCCCGCGATCCGCACCGTAGTGATCCCCACCCCGAGCTACGGCGAATACCAGCGCACCTGGGCGCTTGCCGGCCGCTTGGTCCGAACCGTACCGCTCACTGCCTCAGCGATCGACCAGGCACTCGAAACGGCCGACGCCCTCGTTTTGGGGCAACCCAACAACCCCACCGGCCACCGCTGGTCGTTCGACCAGATCCGCGCCTGGCACGAGCGGCTGGCGCGGCGTCACGGTCTGCTCGTAATCGACGAAGCGTTTGCCGACGCCGAAGCCATCGCCACCGCCCGCCCCAGTCCGCTGCCCGCATGGGCCACCCAAACTCGTGGCGCAGTCATCCTCCGATCGCTCGGCAAGTTCTTTGGCCTGGCGGGCCTACGTTTTGGCGTTGCGTTTGGCGAACCCCCACTCCTTGCCGCGCTCGACGCACACCTGGGCCCATGGGCGGTCAGCCACCCCGCGCGCTGGGCCGCGACCCTTGCGCTTTCCGATACGACGTGGCACAAACGGCAACTCATGCGCATGCAACGCGCATACCACGAACTGGCAACGGTGCTCGCGCAAACGGGTTGGTTGTCGGTCACCCCCTCCAATCCCGCCCCACAAACCTTTCGTGATGGACTCTTCCCCTACGCGATCCTACTCACCCATCCCGATCCGGAAGTGGCCGCGACGCTTTTCGCAACCCGACAGATCCTTGTCCGTTCGTTCCCAACGCTGCCGTTTTTGCGTGTCGGCATCGCCCCAACGGAACAGATCTCTGAGCTGAGGGCACGCCTCTTGACGCTGACGCCCGAAAGCGCCAAAGTCCCCACTCGGTGTGGTGCGGTTACAATTCACCACGGCACCTCCGCGACAGGCCACTGCGACCATGGACCCAAAACCTAACCCCACCCTTCGCACGCTTTGGTATGTGCACTACCAATCGAGTCCAACCGACGGCTCCGCGGTCCATGTTGCCGAATTCATCGCGGCTTTCGCAGCGCTCTGCGCACAAAGCGGTGTGCGCTTTCGTGTCGTCGCGCCTCCACAACGGTCCAGGGTGCCGACGACGAACGAGACGGTGTGGCGCAAAGTCCGTCGCGCGTTGGGGCGTTACTATCTGCGCGACCTGCTCCTTTTGTGGCGGCAGTGGCAGCGGTCGCGTCAAGAAGGCGCGCAGCTCGACGCCGATCGCCCCGATCTGGTGATCACCCGTTATGATGCCGAAACGCTGTCGATCCACTGGGCGTGTCACAAACGCGGGATCCCTGTGGTCACCGAATTCAACGGCATCGACCGCGGCGAACTAAGAGGCACCTACCTCGACGTCAAACCGCTTCCCTGGTGCGATCGCCTCTTCAGCAATTGTCATGCGTTCGCCCTCTCAGCGGGCGCGCTTACGGTCACGGGTGCGATCGCCGCGCCGTTACACCGCTGCAACCCAGACCAGAAACCGATCACTGTCAATCACAACGGTGTCGATACCACCCGCTTTCACCCCGAGATCGACGCAACACCCCTGCGGCAGCAATGGCAGTGGCCAACCGAGACGGTGGTAATCGGCTACAGCGGCAGTTTCATCGTCTGGCACCGGCCGCAACGGCTCATCGAAGCGTGGCAGCGGCTTCGCGCAGCAGGCCACCCCGTCGCGCTGCTCCTCATCGGGCGGCACGACGAAGCGGTTGCGCGCAGGCTAGCGGAGTTGCCCGCGCACGAACGTCGATGGGTCGTCTGGACCGGACATCTGCCTCATGACGCGATCCCACAGCACCTGGCGGCGATGGATATCGCGGTGCTGCCCCACACCCAACCCTACTGTTCGCCGCTCAAACTCTTCGAATACATGGCGATGGGCAAAGCAGTGGTTGCGCCTGACACGGCAGGTGTTCGGGAAGTGCTCACGGCCGAACGCGAAGGGTTGCTGTTCGACCCGGACGACGACTCCACCTTCTTTGCGGCGCTCGAACGCTTGGTACGCGACGCGCCGCTGCGCCATCGCCTGGGCGACGCGGCACGGGCACGGGTTGAACGGGAATTCACCTGGACGCACAACGCGGAGCGAGTCTGGACCACCGTGCAAGCGGCGTGGCAATGGCACCACCAAAAGGCGCGGCGGTGACGCGATGACCATTCGGTGGCGCTGTTATACCGAACCCTGGTGGCAAACACAACCGGAACGGTGGCACGAATGGGTTGCTGCGGCCGAACTCCCCCTCTTTTGCGACACCCTTTGGCTCGACGCCGTGGTTCGCCACTATCGCCCCCGCTTGCGTCTATGGGTTGCATTCGACGGGGCAGAACCACTCGGCGCGCTCCCGCTCGAAGCCGTGCGTTGGCACGGTTTTTCGGCCTGGCGTTGGCTGGGTGCCGCATTGCACCCCGATCATCTCGACCTCGTCGCCCCTCTGGCGCACCAGGATCGGCTCTGGCACAGTTTTCTCTCCGACGTGGTGGCACACGCCGACGTCACGCTCCTCTTCTGGGAAGGGGTGCGAAGCACGAGCGCGCTGTTGGCGCTACCGTGGCCGAAAACGCTCGTACTGTGGGATCGGCCACCCCGGCGCTGCCCCTATATTCCCCTAGCGGGAATCCCAGACATCGACGCGCTGGCACGAAACTGGCGCCCCAAATTGCGTAAAGAACTGGCCTACTGGCACCGCCGCATCGCACGCGACACTCCGAACGCCACGCTTCGTGCCGTTCCAGCGGACGCGATCGGGGATACCCTGAAGCAGCTCGCTCAGTGGAGCACGCGCCAGCACGGTGCCGCGTCGGCATGGAACGACCCCCGGTTCGTCGCGTTTCACCATGACCTTTCGCACAGCCTCCACGCCTCGGCGCAACTTGGGCTCTACACCTTCGGCGAACCCGGCACACCGTGGGCGATCGCCTACGGCTTTCACGACCAAGGCACCTACCGCTATTACCAACCGGCGTTCGACACCGCTTTTGCGCGCTTCAGCCCCAGCAAAATGCTCATCGCCGCGCTGCTCGAAACCGGCATCGCAAAGGGGTGGCGGGAGTTCGATTTCCTGCTGGGCGACGAACCCTACAAGTTCGAATGGGGACCGCGCGTGCGCGAAGAGGCCGACTGGCGCGTCGCGAAAGGGTGGCTTGGGCGCGTGCTCGTCACGTGGCTGACAGGTTGGTCGCGATGAATCCCCGTGAGCGCAAAACCGGCAGCGGGATGGCTTGGACGATCGCACGCGCGTTGCTGCAACTTTTCCTCAGCGTCGGTGTCGGCGTTGCGCTTGCGCGGCTTTTACCGCCGCGTGATTTCGGGGTCGTCGCGATTGCTACCGGTTTTGCCGTCCTTGCCGAAGCGCTGGCGATGGCCGGGTTGGGATCGGCGCTGATCCAAAAACGGCGCATCCGACGCGCCACGGTCGAAACCACGTGGCTACTCTCGCTTCTGCTCGCTACCCTTTTTCTCGCACTCTTTTTTGCCGCGGCGCCAATTCTGAGCCTCTGGTTCGACGCGCCGGAACTCAAACCCATTTTGCCGATCATCGGTGCCACCCAAGCGGTAATGACCTTAGGGATCGTACCGCGCGCGCTCTTGCGCCGCCACCTCCACCTCAAACGATTGGCGCTGATCGATCTCCTCAGCTACGCGCTCGGCTACGCGGCGGTCAGCGTGACGCTCGCATGGCACGGCTGGGGCGCCGTCAGCCTCGCGTGGGGATTCTTCGCCTGGTGGCTACTCGCCACCCTGCTTTGCTGGCACGCTTCGCGTATCCGCGTCTGGCGACCACGCTGGTCCGCGCAGGAAGGAACGGCGATTGTGCGCTACGGCCTCACGTTGAGCGCCAAGGGGTTTATCGTCTATTTGGGCGGCGCGCTCGACAGCCTGATCCTGGGGTGGCTCCTTGGCCCTGCACCGCTTGGCCTCTACCAGCGGGCCGCGCAACTGGCATCGATCCCTCTGCAACGCCTGGGCGCTACGGTCGGCCACGTGATGTTTCCGGCGTTTTCGCTGATTCAACAGAATCGGGTGAAATTGGCGTGTGCGCTCCTCGACGCCCAAAAGACGCTCGCGCTCGTCTGTTATCCGATCCTGGCTGCGCTCGCCGCCGTTCCCGAGGTCGTGATCGTCGCGCTCTACGGCGATGCTTGGCGTGACGCGGCACCCATTCTGCGCATCCTGGCGCTGATCGCGATGCTCGATTTGACGCACCATCTGGCTGGCCCTCTGCTCGAAGCGTGTGGCCGCGCCAAAAAAGAGTTGCGCCTGCAAAGCGGCTATCTTGGACTCCTTGCCGTCAGTTTGCTGGTTGCGGCCCCATTGGGACTGCACGCTGCAGCGTGGGCGCATCTCATCCCCAGTCTTTACCTCTTGGCAACCATGGGAACCGTCGCACTGGGACTTCTACGCCTCGATTGGCGGCCCTGGTTGGGTGCGAACCGCGCAGGCTTAGCGCTCGCTGCGGCGACGGCGCTCACCGCGCTGCTCCTCTCTTTCGCGGTGCGCACGGCTTTGCCGTCGGCTTCTCCGATCACGGAATTCCTGATCGTCGTGCTCGGTTGCGCGTCGGTCTATGGGGTGGGTCTGTGGCGTATCCCAGGCCCCCACCAACGGTGGTGGCGCAAAGAAGGCGCGCTCAACGACTGAGCAGCCAGACCTCGACGACGCGGTTACGCGCTTCGACCACCCCGTCTGGTGTCGGAACCGGAACGCGCCGCTCACCGTACGCGCGCGCTTCGACGATACGATCGCGCCCGATCCCTTCTGCCGCCAAAAGGCCCAACACGTGCCGGAGCCGTCGCTGCGCCAACGCGTCGTTGTAGCGCGTGCTCGCCGAAAGGTCGGCATGGGCGGCAACGACGATCATACCCGGGTGCGTTTTGGCCGCCTGGGCCCAGTCACGCAGTTTTTCCCGTTCCGCCGCCGAGAGCTGATCCTTGTCGAGGTCGAAATAGAGCGACAGGGGCGCACACGCGTTCGCGACACACGCAGCAGCACCCTCCGGTTGTCTCGGCGTTGGCGCGGGAGTCACGGCGGGGGCTCCGTTGCCCGCTTCCAGTTGACTCATCGCTTCCTCGTACGCCATGCGACAACGGTGCACGTACTCAGGATAGCGATTGGCTTCCTGTGATTCCATCCAGCAGTCGAACGCCACCTGCGCCCGCGCGGCAATGCGCGGGTAACGCTGGTCGGCACCTTGATCGAACGCGCGCATCAGACGGGTTCGCGCATAGATGAGATCCTGAAGCGCATATTTCGGCAACACGCGCGCGGCGATCTCTTCTGGCCAGATCCGCTCACCGCGCGCGGCGGCGCCTGCGCGCTGCAAAAATTTTGCGGCGTCGGCAAAGTCGCTGGCACTATCGCGCTCGCGCGCCAATTCGCGGTAGCCCATACTGAGTGCCCCGAGGAAATCTTGCCCGGCCGGTCCGTCGAAGAGGTGATCGGCGTAGCGCTCGACGATCGCACCGCTCGGCGGTGGCGCCGCGACCCCTTGCGTCGCGGGCAAAACCCCCCGTTCCTTCTCTTCTATTCCCGGCACGTTGTAGGCTGCCGACTGACACCCCGCGATCAATGCCACCACCCCAACCGCGACCAACGGCAAACGAGACGTTCGCACTTCCACGATACGACCTCCCTACCCGCTCGACATGTCTTACAATATACACGACAAATTGCGCCATAACGAACGAAACACCCACAAAAATTCGATCGTGCGCGATTTATCCACTATACTGTCATCAGCAGATCGAATAGGGGGGGTACGTTTATGTCGGTTTTTCGGCTGCGCAAAGGGTTCATGGCACTGGTTGCAGTAACCCTGATCCTCACGGGATGCGCCACCCCGCGGCCAGAGATCCCCAACGGGGTTTCCGTCCATACTTCCGACGTGCGGGAAAATACCGCGCTCTTCGTCGGGCGCGACTATCTCCTCTCCCCAGGTGACGAACTCGAAATCGTCTACCAATTCGACACGCAACTCCAACCCGAATACCGGCTGGCGATCGGCGACCAGATCCGGGTCGAATTCGTCGACTACCCGCAGCTCGATCGCACGGTCGACGTCCGCCCGGACGGGCGGATCACCGTTCCGTACATCGGGGACGTCAGCGCCGCAGGAAAAACCCCGGAGGAATTGGCGCGTGACCTCGATCGCCTCTACAGCAAACTGCTCACAAAGCCCCGTAGCACCGTAAGCTTGGTACGCTACGGTCAGCGCATCCGCGACCTCAAAGAAGCGATCCGCACCGCAACGCGCGGGCAGAGCCGGTTGACGGTCGTCGGACCCGACGGCCGAATCACGCTCCCGCTGATCGAACCGATCTTCGTCGCCGGGAAAACGATCGACGAAGCCCAGCGGGCGATCACCGCGGCGTATGCCCGTGTCATCTCGGGTCTCAACGTCTCGACGCTGCTCCTCAAAGCGACGGGTAACCGGGCCTATGTCTTCGGCTATGTCGGACGACCCAACTACGTCGAACTGATCGGCCCCACCACCGTCACCCAGGCGATCGCGATGGCTGGCGGGCTCGACCCGCGCGCCGAAGCCCGCACCGTTCTGCTGATCACCCGTGACGAAGCGAACCACCCCGTGGGTCGCGTCATCGATCTCAACGCGATCCTGACCACCGGCAATTTGGGGAAAGACCCGATCCTGCGCCAAGGTGATGTCATCTATGTCCCCAACACGCGACTGGCTGATGCGGCGCTTACTGCGGAACAGCTCTGGTCGTTGATCCCCCGCCCGTTCAGTTTCAGCTATCAACGGAACCTGTAAGGATCTCGCGATGAACACAGCGTCTTCGAATCTTCCCGTGCCCAGCAGCCCTCCGCCTTCCACGACACCAACGCAAACCGTCCGCGACGTCCTCAGCATCTTTTTCTACAAAAAAAAGGTCTTCGTTGCGACGCTGCTTGGCGTGATCGGCGTCACGCTGGCCATTACCCTTCTCTCCCCGCCGCGCTACGAAACCAGCGCCGATCTTCTCGTCAAACCGGCGCTCACGCGCCCGTTCATGATCTCGCCTGAGGGGGGAGCATTTTTTGCCTCGGACGTCACGTTGAAAGACCTCAACACCATCATCTTTTTGCTGCAATCGAGCGAACATCTCGCCCAAGTTGCCAAACGGTTGGGGGTAGCCAATGGCGACGACCCCGCGGCAATACAACGAGCGGTAGCCGAACTCAAAGGACGACTGAAAGCCGAACCACTGACCGAATCGAACGTCGTTCGCGTCACGTTGAAAGGGGGGGATCCGCAAGAAACGCAGCGCGTGTTGCAAACGATCGTCAAAACGTTCGTCGATTACTACATCGAAATCAACCGCGTTTCCGGCGGCATCGAATTTTTCCGCAACCAGACCGAATTTCTGCAACGGCGGCTCGCGCAACTCAATCGCGAACTCGAACAGGTTGTCGCGCAAACCGGCGTCGTCGATCCCGCTGTCCAACGCCAAACCCTGCTGCAGTTGCTGCGCGATCTCGAGCAGGAGCGGATGAAAATGCTCTCCAATCTGGAAGAGATCCGGGCCAAAACCCACGCATTCTCGGAAGCGCTCACCCGATTCGAGAAGAATGGGGGTCGCACCCTCGTCGGCCTACCGAAAACGACGATCTACGATTACCCCGCCCTGATCGAGATGGAAAAGAGTCTGGCGCAGCTCACGATCAATCTGCAGCGTGCCCGGAACGACTATCAGCCGGGTTCGAAACCCGTGCAAGACGCCGAAGCGCAGTACGCGAACATGCGCACCCAGATCCGGCAATACCTCAAACAGATCATCGAAGACCTCAAGGTCGAAGCGGAAAGCGGCCAAGCGGCGCTGCAAGCGCTTCAGGCACGCATCAGCGACCTCAACGACAAGGCGGTGCAATTGACGGGCAGGTCGCTCGCCTACGAACAACTACAACTCGAACGCGAACTCACAAGCAAACAGTACGGCCTCTACGTCGACAAACAAGAAGAGGCGCGCATTCGCCAAGCCAAAGACGACGCACGATTCGCCAACGTCTCGATCGCTGCGCAACCCCAACTGCCCGTGTCGCCCGTCTTTCCCCGTCCCGGCTTGATGCTTACGCTGGCACTCATCGTCGGACCTTTCGTCGCCGCCGGCGTAGCGGCAGCAGCGTACCTTGCGGAACAGCGCATCTATACCCCCACCGACGCGGCACCGTACGCGCCCCTCTTGGGTGCGCTCGATGCCCCTCCGCCTGGACACCCCTGGCAAAGCGCCTTCGCGCAGACCATTCCGCACGCTAGCGGGAGAGCATCATGAGACTTTCCGACATTCTGGCGCGTGACAACACAGACCCCTGGCGGCGCAAAACCCCGTGGGATGCCGCAATCGATAGCCACGACCCCTGGGGTCGATTCGATGAGCTGGAAAAGCCCGATACCGCTTACGAACCCCAGCCAACGATGCCGCATGCTCAGAAACCGCAACGCGAGACGAGCGTGCGTGACGCAGCTCAGGCGAAGCCGGCCCACACCACGCGCCCGGACGACTTGGGCGTAGTCGCCCAGCCATCCCGTTCGGAGACAGCACGCGCGCCAAAACGGCTGATCCTTCCGCCGCCTATTCGCCAACTGCCCAGCGCTTGGGGCATGGAGGTGCAACGCATCGCGCACCATTTGGCGTTTGGCCATGCGCAAGCGCCTCACACCGTCCTTTTTGCGGCACCGATTCCACAAAGTGGCGTCTCCACCCTCACGTTCCTTCTGGCCCACCACCTGGCGAGCAGCACCCCAGACGGGCGGACCCTCCTGCTTCGCCTCGTGCTCGAACCCCAACCGATGCGTCACGATTCGCTGACACTCGCTGTGGGCGACCCTTTTTCCTGGCAGCAACTGCCTTCGGACCAAGCGCTCAACATCCTCACCTTGTACGGCGGTGAAAACTATTCGGTTGCGGAAAAAGTCCGCTGGTACCGATCCCTGTTGGCTTCAGCGCGTCGTCTCTACGCGACGGTGGTGATCGATACCCCGCCATTCAACCGTTGTCCGGATAGCTATCTCTTGACAAGCGAAACCGACGGCGTGGTTTTGGTGCTCAAAAGCGGCGCCGTGCGCAAGCCAGCTGTCGCAGCGCTCGTCAAGGAGCTCAACGGCTTGAGCATCCCGGTCTTGGGGTCGGTTCTCACCTTCCGTGAATACCCCTTGCCCCGTTGGTTGATTCGCTTGCTGTGACGACCATGCGCGCTGGCGCCTCCGACCCACACGCCTTGCTCACTTTTCCCGCGGCGCTGCTTGTTGGCGCCAGTAGCGCTTGGTTGCTGTCGATTGCCTTTGCTCAGCAAGATACGGCTACGCTTTTGGCAACGCTGGCGGGGCTACTCGGTATTGCGCTCTTTCCCGTTCTCTTTCTGTTTCTCTCGCGTCAAGCGATCGACCAGCTGGCGTGGACGGTGGCCGTTTTCGCACTGGCGCTCACCTTCATCGACAACAACTTCGCGTTCCGCGAAAACTGGCCGTACACCGTTTTGGCAAACGGTTTTCGCGTTTCGCTCAGTGATCTGTTGTTGCTGTTCCTTGCCCTGTTGTGGTGGTTCGATCGCACGTACCAGTCTGCGACCTCCGCGATTCCCAAGCCCCTGGCGATCGCACTCGTTGCGATGCTCTTGTGGGACGGCGCCAATGCGCTCCTGGTCGCCAAGGAATCGTTCTTTGCCTGGAGCCTCTACTGGCGCGAAATCAAGGCCGTCTTTTTTCTTTGGATCCTGGCACGATACCTCCGCCCCTACCACCTCCATTGGCTCGGATTGGCCCTTGCTGCCGCGGTGATCCTCGAAGCGATCGCGGTGTTGGACCAACGAACCGTCCAGGCCATTTTCACGGAAGAATTGCTCAAAACGGAATTTGCGCTCAAAAGCGCCGCGGGAAGCGGTTATCTCCTGCGCTTCGGCGGCACGTTCGGTCACCCCAATACCCTGGCGAATTTTCTTGCAGTCGCGTTGCTCTACCTCTGGTTCTTCGTTCCCACACTCAAGGGAAGACCATGGCAACGCGCTTTCGTCGTGTTCGCACTGATCGTCGGGTTTGCTACCTTTACGCTGACCGGTTCACGTGCCGGGTGGCTGGGTTTCGGCTTTGCGCTGGCCTTGGGAATGCTGTTGTGGATGAAGAAAAACGGCAAGAACGTCATCATCGGCGCACTCGTGATGATTTTTTCAGTGAGCACAGTCTTTGCCGCGTTGTACGCCACATCGGCGACGTTCCGTGACCGGTTGACCAAAGAGGATCGCGGTTCGGCGCTGGTGCGCATTCCCCTTGCCGAAACGGCCGCAAACATCATCGCCGACCGGCCACTTGCTGGCGTTGGACTTGGACAATATACCCGTGAAATGCACCGCTACGACCGTACTTACCTCCAAGTCGCTTCGTGGTACAACCAACCGGTGCACAATTTTGCATTGCTGACTGCGGCCGAAACGGGCATTCCTGGCCTTATCGTCCATCTGGTCGTTCTGGCTTTGATAAGCTGGTACGGTTGGCAGACGTTTCGCGGAGGCACCGGCTTTTTTGCCGATATCGGGCTGACCGCAATGGGTGGTACGCTCGCGTGGGCAATTCAAGAACAGGCGAACCCGGACTACATCTTCATGCCCTACTACCTGTGGGTCATCTGGGGTGCAATGCTCGCGGCGCGGCGATGGGAACGTCAGTCGCGGGGTGAAACCGCAAAATAGCGCCACGCTACTGCACGCATCAAAAACAGAGGATTACCCAGCCAATAGCGCCGCCAGGTGTAACGCGGCTGCTGGAAGAATCGGTAGAGCCATTCCAACCCATGATCGGTCATCCAGCGCGGCCCGCGCGGAATTCGCCCAGTCGCGATGCGCGCGTATCCCCCGGACATCAGCGCGACGCGTACGCCGGGGAGTCGATGCCGGTTTGCTACGAACCACTCCTCCTGGATCGGCATGCTCATCCCGACAAGGAGCACCTGTGCGCCGCTTGCGTTGATTGCCGCGACCACCCGTTCGTTTTCTGCACCCGACCGCACAAAAAAACCATGATGATGCCCAGCCCAGACGATGCCCGGATAGTGCGCGCGTACCCACGCGGCGAACGCAGCGCCAACCTCGTCGGTATCCCCTAGAAAGAAGAGTGCCGCTTTCCGCGTCGCACAGACGCGCAAGAAATCGGGCATCCAATCGGCAAAAGTCAGCCGCTCGCCGATTTCCAATCGCAACAGACGCGCCGCAAGCACCACACCGTAGCCATCGACGAAAACCAGATCGGCGCAGTTGAGTGCCTGCCGAAACGACGGGCGTACCCATGCCAAGTTCATCGCGTGGGCATTGACGTTGGCGACGAACCGGCAGGCTTCCCCGACAAGGGCATCCCCCAACCACGCCAGCAGCGTTTCGCGGTTGACACGATGGATCCGTACCCCCATCATCTCGACTGACGGCAGTGGTGCCGCGACAACACCGTCTCCATTCATGACCCTGCGCTCCTTCTTTCGATCTGTCGTCCCGCGACGCGTTTGTATCGAACTCTTCGCCGCCCCGCGTGACCGCGCGGCATCCGATCCCCCCCCCGAGCCTCGGGTTCGGGAAGTGACCCTGGCATGGATCGATACGCCCACCGCTTGTCACGCACACCTCGCCCCTTTTTTTGCTACCGACCCCCATTTGGCACTGGTCGATCGCGTCGCACCTTCCCGTTTCGCGCGCGGCGACCTCCTTTGGGTTCTCCGTGCCCACGGCGACCCAGTCCATTTCGCCTGGACGCGCCACGACGGGTGGCTGGACCTCTCCTACGAACTGGGGCGAGATGCCTGTTGGTCCCTTCCGCCCAAATCGGTGGTGATCTACGACTGCTACACGCTCGGTGCTGCCCGTGGGCGCGGCCATTATCCCGTTGCGCTGCGCTGCCTCTGCGACCATTTTCCCACTGCCACTCTTTGGATCTATTGCGCCTCACAAAACTGCGCCTCGCTCAGCGGCATTCGCAAAGCAGGTTTCGCGTGGCAACAGCGCCTCTGCCGCTGGCGCTGGTTATCGCAGTAAGCTTGCCCAAAACATTGCTGCACGCATGGTATCATTGTTCCCCTTTTTGATCCGATCGGTGACGCAGTCGTGCCCCCGTTCGTCTTGCGCTCGTTGCCCCTCGTCGATCTCGTCGCGCTCTGGGTCGCATTGTTGTTTGCGGCCTATTTCACCGGGCCCGCGTTCGAGGGCGTACGGTTCCTCCGCCTCCTGGAATGGCGGATCTCGCTACAGAACCTTTTGCTGCTCCTTGTTTGGAGCGGTTTTTGGCTGCTGCTCTCCTACCTGGTGCAGACGCGTACCAAAACAACTAGGCGCTTCGTTTTACCCACCGTGCAGATCGCCGTGATGACCGGAATTGGGGTGCTGGTGCTTGCGGCAAGCAGCCAACTCTTTGCGATCGCGCTCATCACCCCGCAGTATATCGTGGCGTTCGCGCTCCTCTATTTCGTAGCCAGCCATCTGTTGCACTGGCTCTACAACCGGGTGCTCCGTTTTCTCGATCCGGAACAACACTACCTAAACCATACCGTGCTTCTTGGCGCCACGCCGCTCGCGGCAGAGATAACTTCCTCGCTGCGAGCGAACGCCCATTTTCGGCTCCTGGGTTACTTCGGTACGCCAACAACGGAAACAGACGGGCTAAATTTGGTTCCCTGTTTGGGGCAACTGCACGATTTCGCCTACTGGATGCACGAATCGGTCGTCGATCAAGTGGTCGTGACGTTGCCGCTCGCCACCCTCGATCCAGCGGTCAGAGACGCGCTCAGCGCGGCCGAAGCGGAGGGTATCGAGGTGTTGTTCCCAGTGCCGCTCCTTGCGCCCTATCTCCCTCTGCCAGAGCCGTTGGCGCCACGAACCCATCTGATCCGCTGGTCAGCAAGCGGGCACGGGGCTGTACCCCTCTTGAGCTTCGACTCCGGCCCACAGATGGGGTGGGCATTGCTCGTCAAACGCCTACTGGACGTCACTGCCGCCGCGCTCGGCATCTTGATCCTCTCGCCGCTCTTCCTCCTCATCGCGCTGGCGATCCGCGTGACGATGGGTTCTCCGGTTCTCTTCGTCCAACCGCGGCTGGGGTACCACCGCCGCATCTTTCCGCTCTACAAGTTTCGGACGATGATTCCCAATGCTGACGCGCTGCGGGAAACCTTGCGCGCCCACAACGACCGCGACGGCGCGGCGTTCAAAATGCGCAACGACCCACGCATCACCCCGCTCGGCCGTTGGTTGCGCAAACTCAACTTGGACGAACTGCCCCAACTCTTCAACGTCCTCAGGGGCGATATGAGCCTGGTTGGCCCCCGCCCGTTGCCGCTCGACGACTACGCCCGAATGGACCGCATCACCTACCTGCGCCGGGTGAGCGTACTCCCCGGCATCACCTGCACGTGGCAGATCGCCCCCAACCGCGCGTCGATTCCGTTCGACGAATGGATGCGGATGGATCTGGCCTACATCGATGACTGGAGTCTTCACACCGACCTGTTGCTGCTCGTCAAGACCGTTTGGGTGACGCTGCGCGGCAAAGGGGATCAATAGGGAATCAATAACGCGGACTACGACGCTCGCCCACGGCTATTGCGGGATCAGTGCCGTCGGTTGCGCACGCAGCCACTCGGCAAAGCACGCATGGTTGCGGCGCAGATCGAAGCGTTCGGTCAGCCGCGCATGCGCGGCCTGGGTCATGCGCGCGCTGTCGATTTTCCCTTCCGCGATCCGAAGAATCGCTTCGGCAACCGCGTCGGGATCCTCCTGCGGCACCAACAACGCCCCCTCTGGCCCCACCAATTCTGGGATCGCCCCAACCGCGGTCGTCACGATGGGTATACCAGCATTCATCGCCTCCATCAAAACGAGCGGCATCCCTTCGACCACACTCGTCAAGACAAAGACGTGGTAGCGCCGATAGCTGGCCAGGATTTCGTCGTGAAATTTGGCGCCCAGCAACCGAACCACGTCGCCCAACCCGGCCTGGGCGATTTGCGCGCGCAGCGCCGCTTCGCGCTCGCCACTGCCGATGATGTCGCACAAAAAGGGAACACCTTTTTCCCGTAACTGCGCGCACGCGGCAATGAGCACATGTTGGGCTTTGTGTTCGCTCAAACGCCCAACGTTGAGGAGACGCAGCGGTCGCGCGATCGGTGGCGGCGGCTGGTACGGCAGCGGTTCGACGCCCAGCGGAATCACGGCTCTGTTACGCGGCAATAGACCCGGAAAACGGGTGCCGAGCACCGCTAAATTGTGCGCCGAAATCGACACAAGCGCCTCGGCTGCCGCCAATTTGCGCGCCAAATCGGGCGGGTTGTCGTAGAGCGCGTCGGAGCCGTGTAACGTCAACGAATAGGGCACGTCTGCCAAACGGTGACACCAATGAGCGACCGCCGCAGCACCGTACGTGAAGTGGGCGTGCACATGGACCCGTTGCCCACGAAAGTGGTACAGCAACAAGACGGCACCGGCCCAGTGCGCCAACGCGGTAGGTAGCGGCGCTTCGTACCGTAGGGTTTCGGCAAGCGTTTGCCAATAGCGACGCGCAAAACGCTCAATCGCCCAACGGTGGGCGCGTACCCATACCGAGAGGCGCTGCGATTGCAGGTACAATACCCGTTCCAGCCAAGGACGCATCGGCGGATGGACCTCGTCGAACGCCGGGCGGCGGTTAGCGATATGGCAAACCGGTACCCCCATGCGCGCCAACGATTCAGCTTGTGCGACGACGAACGTCTCGCTCAAACATGGGAAACGGGAATGAACGAAGAGATAATGAGGCTGCGGCGATGACATGGTGGTGGCTCGTCTGGCTTTTGGGTGGGATACCGTCATTCTATCTGCTCCTTCTGACCTGGGTCGCTGCGCCCCTTCCCTACCCGTGGCTACCGGAAAAAGCCCGGTCGTCGCGTGCGCAGGGCCAAACCCGCTTTCGCATCGTGATCCCGGCACACAACGAAGCGAAACATATCGCGACGACGGTCACCGCGGCGCTGGCGTTGGATTATCCCCGTTCGCACTTTTCGGTTCTGGTGGTTGCCAACGCCTGCACCGACGAAACTGCTGAAGTGGCGCAGGCGGCAGGGGCGGCGGTGCTCAGCTACCCGCCCCCCGGAAAAGGGGGGGCGCTCGATTATGCGTTCAACCAACTCCTTCGCGACCCGTCGTGGGACGCAGTGCTCGTGCTCGACGCCGATTCGGTGCTCGACCCACATGCGCTCACCGTGCTGGACGCCTGTTTCCAATGCGGAGCCGAGGCGGTTCAGCTCCGCTACGCAGTGCGCAACGTGCGTGTCAATGCGCGCACGGAGATCGCAGCGATTCAACTGGCGTCACTCAACGGCGTGCGCCCGCTCGCGCGCTCCCGTTTCGGGTGGTCGGCGGGCATTTTCGGCAACGGCTTTGCCTTGGCGCGCGCAACCGTTGCCGCTGTTCCCTACCGAGCGCACGGCATCGTCGAAGATATCGAATACCACCAACACCTCTTCCTCGCGGGGAAACGAGTCGATTTCACCGATGCGGCAGCGGTGTGGGCAGAGATGCCGGTTGCGCGCCACCAGTTGGCTACCCAGCGCGCGCGCTGGGAACGGGGCAAGTTATGGACGATTCGCCACTACGCGCCACAGGTTCTCCGCCAGCTGCTTCGCCGCCCCTGGCAAACCGTCGGGCAACTGTTCGATCTGCTGATCCCGCCAATCGCCTGGGTGGCGATCCTCTTGGCGCTCCTTGCATGGATCGCGCCGCAACCGGTCCGCATTGCCGCGTTGCTCGGTTTCGGCGCAATCCTGATCCACTACCTACACGCCGCGCATCGCTATCGACTCCTGCCACTCTTTGCCCGCGCGTTGATGCACGCACCACGCTATATTTTTGAAAAACTGTGGGCTGTGTTGCATTCGATGGTGACGGAACGCCGGTTGGGGTGGAAACGGACGGAGCGCGACTAAAGATGTTTACCGCCGACCTCATCGTAATGTACCACGGCGTCGTACCCGACGACGAACCGCTCGACGATTGGCTCCAAGTCCCCGCGTCGCGCTTTCGCGATCAATTGGCGTTCTTCACCCGCTGGTTTACGCCCGTCTGCGTCGAAACGTTTTTCACCACGCCACGAAAAGCATGGCAGAAACCACGGCTCCTCGTCACCTTCGACGACGGCTATGCCAACAACCTAACCGTCGCCGCACCCATTCTCCAAGAGTACCGGGTGCCCGCACTCTTTTTCCTGGCTACCGGCTACCTGGAAACTCCGTGGTTCTGGTGGGACCGTCTCCAAGCCAGCCTTGCCACGGTGGGACAAAAACCGTCGCCTGCGCTTATCGCCGAGATCAAAGCACTCGCGCCACCCGATGTCGAAGCGAAGGTTACCGCGATTCTGCGCGACAGGGGCGCCAACCCGTTTCCGCCACCAACCCCCGCACTTCGCCCCCTCACCTGGCGAGAAGCGCAGCAACTCGCAAGCCTCCCGGGGTTTGCGATCGGTAACCATGGTCATTGCCATGAAATTTTCGCGCATCTTGACGACACTGCACTCACGCATACCCTCACACTCAGCCAGCGGTTGCTCACCGAGCGACTTGGCGTCCAACCCACGTGGATCGCCCCCCCCAATGGTGATTGGCGTCGTGACCAAATCGACCGCTTTGCCCAGCTCGGTTTTCAGGCCATTTTCACCACACAACCCGGCTGGGTGACTCGGCGGCAGCGCGCTTCTTCACCGGTGCCCCGCGTGTTTCCCCGAATCGGGATCGGCACAACCGATCGCCCCTTCGATTTGGCGAAGCGCCTCCTCAAGACCCGCTTGCGCCAGACCGTTCCAACAGGGGAAGGTAGGTAAACCGGACCAAATCGGCCACGCGTGCCGCTTCGTCGAAATCGGTAAAGGGGCCAAGGTAGAGGCGAATCACAGTCTGCCCCGCGAGCATCGTGGGCAATTGCATCACCGAAACGCCCAACGGTGCCAACCGCTGTTTGACCGCTGCGGCCTGCTGGTCGTCGGCAAGCGTGGCGTAGTAGAGATAGAAGCGCCCCCGTTGATCCGCCACGATCATGTCCGTACGACGAAATTGCGGCAGCCGGATCCGAGTATTCGCAGTGATCCGATCGAGATTGACGCCAGGGTTTGCTGCGGTGAACAGATCCCGCACCGTGGTATTGTCGGCGCCGAAATGGTTGCTGATCGCTGTGAGCGCCGCCTTGGTGTCATTCACCACCTGCTCCGTGCTGTGCGTCGCAACCGGAAGCGGGAGCGTCGTGGGCAGTTGCACGACCGGTACGGGTTGCGCCGCCGTTGCAACCGTGTTGTTGTCCAGGCTATATTCGGATGCTGTAGAGAACGGAGCAGGCGCACTGCGGTTCGATGCGATCGCGTCGGCACGGTCACTCCGCACGGGGGTGTCGGATGCACGAGAAGGCCCCAGGCGATCCATCCCTTCCGTTTGCGTGCGGCTTGGCGCTGGCCCCAATGTGCGCCCGAGGGACGATTCCGATGGGGATTGGTTGTGCATCCACCAATAGGCCCCGCCTGCGCCAAGCAGCAGCGCGATGCCCATGCTCAAAAACCACTGCCCCCAGGCAAGCGAATGGCCACGAGTTTGCCCGCCCCCCTTTTGCGGAGAAGACGACGGCCATGCTGACGCCGCTTCGACGTTGGCGCCCAACGCAGCGACATCGACGGGCGAGCGTGCCGCACCGTCGGGCGGAAACGGCGGCGCTGCGGCAGGACTGGATTGCGACTGCGCGTTTAGCCCGGGAATCTCCGGCGGAATATCGGCTGCGGCGGCCTGTTGCGGCGAAAGATCTGGGGTGGATGCCGCTCCTGCCGCCGCTTGTTCCTCGGCTTGAGCGGCGTTTGCTGGCGACTCTCTTTGGTGTGACGAAACCGCTTCCGGTTCCAGAAAAACCGCAGCCAAGGGAAGCTTCGCCAATGCCGCTTCGATATCCTGCCGTTCGACTACCCGCGACTCGCGGCCAAACGCAAAAATCAGCGCATGATCGCAAATCTGGTTGATCAGCCGCGGTACGCCCCGGCTCTCCTGATGAATCCACTCCAAGCACGGGCGGGGGAAAAGGTACGGGTCCCCGCCCGCGGTGCGTAAGCGGTGCTGGACGTAGCAAATGGTGTCGTCCAACGAGAAGGGACGCAGATGATCGAACAACGCCACGCGCTGCAACAGCGGCCGCATGTGGTGTTGTTTGAGAATCAGCGCGAGCTCCTCTTGTCCGCTCAGAACGATCTGGATCAATTTTCCGCGTTCGTCTTCCAGGTTGAGGAGCAGACGCACCGCCTCGAGTAAGCGCTCGGGCAGCAGATGCGCCTCATCGGCCAGAAGTACGAAACGCAGCGCTTCGTCTTTTTTCGCCTGACGCGCCAGCGCTTGTTGAATCGCGGAAAGGGGCTCTCTGACGAACGCTGGTTCGTCCCCCTCACCCCACGCTTGCCACAACAGAGAAAAGAGCTCCTTTTCGGACAACCACGGATTGGTCAAAAAGAGGCACCGAAACGTGGGGTTGTCCGCGGCCAGTTTACGCAGCAAAAGGGTCTTGCCGCTCCCCACCGGGCCCGTGAGCAGGCACAATCCTTTGCGCTCCCGCACGCCATAAAGCAGTGTCGCCAACGCTTCGCGGTGTGCCGCGCTCGCGTAGAAACAACCGGGGTCGGCGGTATTGGCGAAAGGGGGGCGCGTGAAATGGAAAAATTCGAAATACATCTCAATCTCCCAATTCGACAGGTTGGTAGGCCTGCTTCATCCGCACCCCGATGAGTTTCGCCTGGACGATATCCCCTTTGTAATTCATCACATTGATCGGAATCCGGTTGATCCCTTTCTGAATGGGGATACTGGTGCGCACCACACGGCTGGCTTCGATGAGATTTTTCAAACGATCGAAGTGACCGATGCGCACCATGATGTCCACTTCCGCGGTCTCGTATTGATACGGCGTGGCATCTTCGACGAAGATGATCACGAAGTTGGGCGGATCTTGCTGCCACTTCAGAATCTGAAACTTTTCCCGTTTGATGAACGCAGTGTCGTTGTAGCCCGTGGGGTGGTACGGTACGCGGGTCACGTCGTCGCCCTGTTCGTCATAAATGATGCGCGGAAAAAAGAGTCCGGTTTCCGGGACATCGAAAGGGGGCGCGTCTTCCTCAGGCGGGCGGAATTCGTCTTCGACGAAAGCATCTGCGGGCTGACTCGCCCAAAAGAGTGCGAGAACCCCCCCGATCCAGAGACCTTTTTGCCACCGGTTGGATCCGTACCCCATCACCCAGTTCCTTCGCGCAACAACTGGTCGAAATAGTCGATCGTTTTCGCGAGACCCACTTCCAAAGGGACCGTAGGCGCCCACCCCAGGTGGGTTTTCGCCAGCGTGATATCAGGACACCGCTGCTTCGGGTCGTCCTGCGGCAGCGGACGGAAGACGATTTCGGACCGTGACCCTACCAGATCGCGGATGGTTTCTGCCAATTCCAAGATCGTGATTTCGTGTGGGTTGCCCAGATTGACCGGCCCAGTGAATTCCTTTGGTTGCGCCATCATCTTGAGCAAGCCCCCGACCAGGTCATCGACGTAACAGAGCGATCGCGTCTGCGATCCATCGCCATAGACGGTGATCGGCTCGCCTGTGAGCGCCGCGACGATGAAGTTGGAGACGACGCGCCCATCTTTGGGGTGCATGTTGGGACCATAGGTGTTGAAGATGCGCACGACTTTGATATCGACGCGATGCTCGCGATGGTAGTCGAAAAAGAGCGTTTCGGCGCACCGTTTCCCTTCGTCGTAGCAGGCGCGTGGCCCGATGGGGTTCACGCGCCCCCAGTAGTGTTCGGGTTGCGGATGGATTTCGGGGTCACCGTAGACTTCGCTGGTCGACGCCTGCAGGATCCGCGCGCGGGTGCGCCGCGCCAATTCCAGCATGTTGATCGTTCCAAGGACCGAAGTCTGCACCGTCGCCACCGGGTCGAACTGGTAATGGATCGGCGAAGCGGGGCACGCCAGATTGTAGATCTGATCCACTTGGACATAGAGGCGCTCATTGATAGGTTGTGTACCATCCTTTCTGTAAATTCCGTTTAGCGCCTCTGGCAGGAAGTGCGCGGCGCTCGGTCTGACGCCATGACTTCGAGAAAGGAGTATGCCCATCATGGCGATGCGTGTCGAAACCAATCCTTTGGAAATGGCTTATGCTGTGTTGCTCGAACACGGACTGGAGGGTGCCGGCGAGGCTCTGCGCATCCTCGTCAATGAAGCCGCCAAGATCGAACGATCCCAGTTCCTTGGAGCGGCGCCCTATGAACGTAGTGAGCGACGGCGTGACTACGCCAACGGGTACAAACCCAAGACGGTACTCACCCGCCTTGGTGAGCTGACCTTTCAGGTGCCCCAGGTGCGTTGCGGCGACTTCTACCCTTCTGCCCTCGAAAAAGGCACCCGCACCGATCAGGCGGTGCATCTGGCCCTGGCCGAGATGTACGTCCAGGGGGTCTCCACCCGCCGGGTGATCGAGGTACTGCAGCGCCTGCTGGGGCCGGAGATTTCGCTCTCCACCGCCCAGGTGAGCCGTGCCGCCGCCAGGCTCGACGAGGGGCTTGCGGCCTGGCGCGAGCGTCCTCTGGGCGAAGTGCCCTATCTCTTTCTGGATGCCCGTTACGAGAAAGTGCGGCTGGAAGGGCGAATCGTCGATTGTGCCGTCTTGATCGCCGTCGGCGTCGATGCGACGGGCAAACGGCGGGTGCTCGGTTGCACGGTGGCCACGTCGGAAGCCGAGATCAATTGGCGACGTTTCCTGGAATCCCTCCTGGCCAGAGGGTTGCACGGGATCAAGCTCATCATCGCGGATGATCATGCGGGCCTCAAAGCTGCCCGCAAAGCGGTGTTCCCTTCTGTTCCCTGGCAGCGTTGCCAGTTCCATCTGCAGCAAAACGCCGGCCAGTTCGTCACCCGACAGGAGGCGAAAAAGCACGTCGCCGCGACACTGCGCGCGATCTTCAATGCTCCGGACAAGGCAGAAGCCGAGCGGCTTTTGAAAGCCGCCCTGGACACCTGGCGCAAGGAGCATCCGAAACTGGCCGAGTGGGCCGAAACCGCGATTCCTGAATCCCTGACGGTGTTCGACTTCCCCGCTGCGCACCGTATCCGTTTGCGTACCACCAACGGGCTGGAACGCATCAACCGGGAACTGCGACGACGCACCCGGGTGGCCAGCATCTTCCCCAACATGGATTCCTGCCTGCGCCTGGTCTCGGCGCTGCTGGCCGAACTCGACGACGAGTGGATGACCGGCAAGGTCTATCTCAACCTCAACCCGTAACCCCGGCGTCATGACCAACACCACGGAAATTTACAGAAAAAAGGTTGCACAACCCATTGATATCGTGCCGTATGAATTCGAAACGGTAATCGTCCAAGAGCGCTTTGATGTTGCGTTTTTGTCCGGTGATGAAGTTGTCAACGCAGAGCACCTCATACCCTTCGGCCAACAACCGACGACAGAGGTGTGAGCCGATGAACCCCGCTCCCCCCGTCACCAGTACTTTGTTGCCCTGTGGCAGTCCAAGTGACATGATCCACTCCACCTTTTGCTACCATTGTAACAATAACCGTTTCGGACAGCCAATTTTTTTATGGGAAAAATAGACGAATTTGCGCTGATCGCGCGCTTTTTCCGATCGTGCGCTCCGCCCGAGCCATCCATCTTGGGAATCGGCGACGATGCCGCGCTCCTGCCGTGCGCGTCTGCGCTGCGTGGAAATCGCGACGATGCCTCTGCGACGCTCGCGCTCACCACCGATACCCTCGTTGCGGGCAGCCACTTTTTGCCGGACTTCGCCCCGCAGGACCTGGGGTGGAAAGCGCTTGCGGTGAATCTCTCCGATCTTGCAGCGATGGGGGCAGAGCCGACGGCGTTCCTCCTTGCGCTGACGCTCCCGCGATACGATCCGGAATGGCTCGAAGGGTTTGCCTACGGCGTGCAAGCGTGTGCGCAGCGCTATGGTGTCGCGCTCATCGGTGGCGATACGACACGCGGGCCGCTTGCAATCACCATCACCGCGCTCGGGGTGGTTCCGTGGCAAGCGGCGATTCGCCGTTCGACCGCTCAGGTTGGCGACGATCTGTGGGTGAGCGGCCAACCTGGCCGCGCCGCGTTGGGGCTTGCGGTGCGCACGGGACGCCTCTCAGGTGATCTGCCGGGGTGTTCCGAATGGATCGCTGCGCTGGAACGGCCGCAACCGCGCATCGCGCTTGGGCTTGCGCTGCGCGGCATCGCGACGGCGATGCTCGACATTTCCGACGGGCTGACGCAGGACGCGCACCATCTGGTGGAGACGCGACCCGAATTGACGCTCTGCGTGGAAGAGGCCGCATTGCCGCTGGCACCTTTGGTGGCCCAAGGCGCGCCTGCTGAAAAGGCATGGGCAGCGCTTTTGGGCGGCGGAGACGATTATGAGTTACTGTTTACTGCGAACCCGAGGCACCGAACAGCCGTCGCGGAAGCGGCACGACGCGCGGGTGTCTCCGTGCACCGCATCGGTTCGGTCGTGCCACGCTCCATCCCAGAGGCGTCGCCGCTGGTGCTTGTGCGGCGTGATGGCACCCGTACCACGCTACCTCCCCAAGGGTGGGACCCGTTCCGTGTCGCTGAGCCCTTGGATTTGGACATTCAACCGGAGTCTTTTTCGTGACACGCACCTCCGTGCGCGCCCCGGCACACGCGCGTTCCCCAACGGCGCTGCTGTGGCACCCCGTCCATTTCCTGTCTCTCGGCTTGGGCAGCGGCCTTTCGCGTTGGGCACCCGGTACGATGGGCACTTTGGCGGGTTGGTTCCTGTGGCCACTGCTCGTCCATCAGCTCCCCATAGAATGGCTGCTTGCCTGGCTCATCGCATGCACGGGCTTTGGCGTCTGGGCATGCGGCGTCACAGCACACGCGCTGGGGGACAACGACCCAGAGGCCGTCGTCTGGGATGAGATCGTCGCGCTGTGGTGGGTTTTGCTTTTCACGCCCGCGAACTGGCTGGCCCAAGGGGCTGCGGTTGCGCTCTTTCGCCTCTTCGACATCACGAAGCCGTGGCCGATTCGCATGATGGAACGCCGCGTCAAGGGGGGGTTGGGCATCATGATCGACGATCTGATCGCGGCGGTGATGACGCTCTTCGTGCTCGCCGTTGCGGTCCATTACGACGTGCTGCCGCGGTAAGCCATTTTCTGCGAAATGGCATTGCACACGAAAGGAAGAGACAATGCAGCAGTCCCGCATCGGACCAGCCAACGAGGCGCTCCCAGACGAAGAGACCTTGGACGATGCCCAGACCTACGATGCGGTGCACGACGTCCCGCCGCTTCTGTATGACCTTGCTGCGCGCGTCGGTCGCTTATTAGGCGAACGCGGTGAAACGCTCGCCACCGCCGAATCGTGCACCGGAGGTTTGATCGCCGCCGCGATCACCAGTGTTGCCGGTAGCTCCGAATGGTTCGAAGCCGGTTTCGTCACCTATGCCAACCGGGCAAAGACGGCGCTGCTGGGCGTTCTGCCCGAGACGCTCGCCGCGCACGGCGCTGTTTCCGAAGCGACGGTGCGCGAAATGGCAAGCGGCGCGCGCGCACGCGCTGCGACTACCTGGGCCGTGGCGGTTTCCGGTATCGCGGGCCCCACCGGGGGAACGGCGCACAAACCGGTGGGAACGGTCTGCTTTGCGTGGGCAGGACCAGACGGGGTGACGGCAGCGACGCGCCATTTCCGCGGCAACCGCGCTGCGGTCCGAATTCAGACGGTCGAATGGGCACTTGCTGCGCTGTTGCAGCTGGTTACGCCCCGCGCACAGCGTCCCCCCGTGGGGTAAACCGCGCAAACACGCCGCTCCGCCTTTTTCAGAGAATCGGGGCAAGCCACCGCTCGGCTTCGTCCAGCGCCATCCCAGTGCGGCGCGCCCAATCGCGCAGTTGATCGTCGCCGATCTTGGGGATCGCGAAGTAGCGCGCTTGGGGGTGGCTGAAGTAGAAGCCGGAGACGCTCGCGGCGGGATGCATCGCGAAACTTTCGGTGAGCGTCACGCCGATGCGCTGGGGTACCTCCAGCAGTGCGAACAGGTCGCGCTTCACCGTATGGTCGGGACAGGCCGGATACCCCGGTGCGGGCCGGATGCCGCGGTACTTTTCAGCGATCAGCTCGTCGTTGGTCAGGTACTCGTCCGGCGCGTACCCCCATTCCGTGCGCCGAATCCGTTCGTGCAACCACTCGGCGCACGCTTCGGCGAGTCGATCCGCAACCGCTTTGAGGAGAATCGCGTGATAATCGTCGTGGCGCTCGGCATAGGCCGCAAGAAGCGGTTCGATCCCAATCCCGGCGGTGACCACAAACGCGCCGATCCAATCGGGCGTCCCCACGGGCGCGACAAAGTCGGCCAACGCGTAATGGGGTTGGTCGGTAGGCCGTTCGTGCTGTTGCCGCAGGCCATGCCAGACCATGAGCGGATCCCCCGCATCCCGCCACGGCTGCGTATTGGGGGGATAGATCGCGATATCCTCGGGCGCCACCCGCTGCGCCGGGAACAGGCCCCAAACCGCACGGGCCGTGAGTGTTCCACTGGTGCCGACCACACCATCCGCAAGCGGCACCACCCCCTGCGGCAAGAGGTTCTCTACCGCTTCGTGCCAATGCGGTGTGATGCCCTGGGAGGCCGGGTCCGCCGCAACCAGCGCGGCAACGAGCGCAACGGCGTCGCGAAAAACGTTTCGCGCCGTTTCCCCGACGGTGGCGTCATCAAGGATCGCCGGAAATTTCCCGGAAAGATCCCACGTCTGGAAAAAGGGTGCCCAATCGATGTAGCCAACGAGCGTAGCAAGCGGCACCGTTTCGGTAAAAATCCCTTCGCGCTTGGGGCACGGGGGTTGGTAGTGCGCCCAGTCGGTGGCAAACGCGTTTTGCCGCGCCGTTTCGAGCGGAACAACCCGAAACCCCTGTTTCTGCGCGTGGCGCGCCCGAATGCGGTCGTACTCGGCACGGACGTTCGCCAAATAGGCGCTGCTTTCTGGGGAGAGGAGCGCCGAAACCACCCCCACCGCGCGCGATGCGTCCGGCACCCAGACCACACCGGCATCGTAGTGCGGGGCGATCTTGACCGCGGTATGGGTTCGACTCGTCGTCGCGCCGCCGATCAAGAGCGGCACCTTGAACCCTTGGCGTTGCATCTCTTTCGCCACATGGGCCATCTCTTCGAGGGACGGGGTGATGAGCCCGGAAAGGCCGATCGCATCGGCCCCATGCGCTTTGGCCTCGGCCAAAATCTTTTCGCACGGCACCATCACGCCCAGGTCGATCACCTCGTAGCCATTACAGGCCAGCACGACGCTGACGATGTTCTTGCCGATGTCGTGCACGTCGCCCTTGACGGTGGCGATCACCACCTTCCCTTTCGCCGCGGTGTTGCCGCTCGCCGCTTTTTCCGCCTCGATATAGGGCAGCAGATGGGCCACAGCCATCTTCATCACGCGCGCCGACTTCACCACTTGCGGCAAGAACATCTTGCCCGCGCCGAAAAGGTCACCGACGACGTTCATCCCGTCCATCAGTGGCCCCTCGATCACCGCAAGCGGCCCTTTCCCTTGCTGCGCGAATTCGGCGCGCATCGCTTCGGTGTCTTCGACGACGAATTCGGTGATCCCTTTGACGAGCGCGTGCTTGAGCCGCTCCGCAACCGGCAAGTTGCGCCATTCGAGCGCCGTCTGCGCCGTCTGGCTCCCTTGCCCCTGCCCCCGTTCGGCAAGCGTTTGCGCAAACGCGATCAACCGCTCCGCGGCGTCGGGGCGTCGGCACAATAGTGCATCTTCGACCACCGCGCGCAGTTCCGGGTCGAGCGCGTCGTAGATGCCCAGTTGCCCCGCATTGACGATCCCCATCGTGAGTCCCGCAGCGATCGCATGGTAGAGGAACACCGTGTGCATCGCTTCGCGAACGGTGTCGTTGCCGCGAAACGCAAACGAGACGTTGGAGATCCCACCACTGGTTTTCGCCTCCGGCAGGTTTTCGTGAATCCAGCGTACCGCTTCGATGAAATCGAGCGCGTAGCGGTCGTGCTCCGGGATCCCGGTAGCGATCGCGAAGACGTTGGGGTCGATGATGATCTCGTGCGGCGGGAATCCGTCTGCGGTGAGCAGCCGATAGGCTCGTTCCGCGATTTCGATCTTGCGGGCAAAGGTATCGGCCTGCCCCGCTTCGTCGAAGCACATCACCACCACCGCAGCGCCCAGCCGCCGCGCTTCACGCGCTTGCGCAAGGAACGTCGCTTCGCCCTCTTTGAGTGAGATCGAATTGACGATCCCTTTTCCCTGCAGGCATTTCAACCCGGCAACGATCGCTTCCCACCGCGAGGAGTCGACCATCACGGGAACCCGAGCGATTTCCGGCTCTGCGGCAACCAGTTGCAAGAAACGGCTCATCGCGCTCGGCGCATCGAGCATCGCGTCGTCCATATTGACGTCGATCGCTTGCGCGCCCGCTTCGACCTGTTGCGCGGCAACCGCAAGCGCTTCGTCGTAGCGCTCCTCACGGATGAGGCGCGCGAATTTTTTCGACCCGGCAACGTTGGTTCGCTCCCCGACGTTGATGAAACCGGTGGTTGCATCGACGACGAGTGGTTCGAGCCCCGACAACACCAGCGTCTTGCTGGGGGCCGGGCGTTTGCGCGGCGGATAGCGCTTGGCCACCTCCGCCAACGCCGCGATGTGCTCCGGAGTCGTGCCACAGCAACCGCCGACCACGTTCACGAACCCTTCGGCAAGCCACCCTTCGACTTCGGCAGCGAGCATCTCCGGCGTTTCGTCGTAACCGGTCGGCGCCAACGGGTTGGGCAGCCCCGCGTTGGGGTGGGCCGAAACGAAGGTGTCGCACACCCGCGCGATCGTTTCGATGTGCGGCCGCAATTCGCGCGCACCGAGTGCACAGTTGAACCCGAAGGTGAGCGGGCGGGCGTGCGCAAGGCTCGCCCAGAACGCCTCCGGCGTCTGTCCCGAAAGGGTGCGCCCGGCGGCATCGGTGATCGTCCCAGAGATCATGATCGGCAGCCGCTGGCCGCGTTCGGCGAAGAGCCGCTCGAGCGCCAAGACCGCCGCTTTGGCATTGAGCGTATCGAAGACCGTTTCGATGAGGATGAGATCCGCACCGCCGTCGATGAGGCCGCGCGCCGCGTCAAAGTAGTCGTCGGCGAGCGCGTCGAAGGTGATCGCGCGGTAACCGGGGTCGTTCACGTCGGGTGACAGGGAAAGGGTTTTCGACGTGGGGCCCAGCACCCCGGCGACGAAACGCGGTTTTTCCGGGGTTTTCGCCGTATATTCATCGGCAAGGCGGCGCGCGATCGCCGCCCCTTCGCGGTTCAATTCGTACGCCAGCGCTTCCAACCCGTAGTCGCTTTGCGACACGCGCGTGCTGTTGAAGGTGTTGGTCTCGATGATGTCCGCGCCTGCGTCGAGGTAGGCGCGGTGAATCGCAGCGATCGCGTCGGGCTGGGTAAGCGTCAGAAGGTCGTTGTTGCCTTTGAGCTCAGTGGGGTGATCGGCAAAGCGTGTTCCACGAAAATCGGCTTCGTCGAAGCGGTACCGCTGAATCATCGTCCCCATCGCGCCGTCCAAAAGCAGCACGCGGGTTTCGAGTAACGCGGTCAATTCGGCGGTTCGGTCGGGTTGCATCGCTATTTCCGTCAAAGAGGCTCCGTTGGGGAACCGATTAGCATACCATAGGGTCCAGGAACGCTTCGAGGACGGTGTTGAGGTAACGCCAACCAAGTGGCGTGCACGCCAGACGCGCCGCATCGTCCACCACCCAGCCACGCGCAGCGAGCCGCTCCCAGGTGTCTGCGATCGCCGCGAATGGCAACCCGGTCCGTTCGGTAAAAAGCGGGCGCGGCACCCCTTCGGCCAGGCGCAGCGCGTTCATCAGGAACTCGAACGGCAACGCGTCTGCCTGCACCCAATGTGCCGCAGCGGTATAGGGGTTGGTCACGGACGAGGTGTCCAAGCCCTGGGCACGGTCTGGGCGGTTCCTATGCTGCCCTGCCGAAAGGTAATCGTTGGGATGCGCGCGCTTGCGGGTTCGCAGAATGCCCGAACCGGGAAACGAAATCTTGCCATGCGCGCCCGGCCCAATCCCAAGGTAATCGCCAAAGGTCCAATAGTTGAGGTTGTGGCGCGCGCGGTGGTCGGGCTTGGCAAACGCACTCACTTCGTAGCGCGAGAACCCAGCGCCTGCCAACACCGCATGAACCGCCGCTTCGATCGCCCCCAAACGCGTCTCGTCCGGCAGGCCAGCCGGTGGCGCTGCGGCAAACGGTGTGTTGGGTTCGATCGTCAGCTCATACGCCGAAACGTGCGCGACACCAAGGGCGAGCAACCGCATCACCTCCGCTTCCGCTCCTTGCGGGGTCTGTCCCGGCCAGCCGTAGATCAGATCGGCATTGACGCGCGGGAATACCTCGAGCGCAGCGGCAACAGTCCGTTCCGCCGTGGGAGCGTCATGGATGCGCCCTAATTCGGCGAGCCCCACGGGATCGAGGCTCTGCACCCCGATCGACACCCGGTTCACCCCGGCGTCGCGCCACGCCGACAAGGCTGCGATTTCGGTGGCCCCCGGATTGGCTTCGAGCGTCACCTCGGCGTTTGCGGCGACGGGAAGCGTGGCGCGCACCTGCTGCAAAATCGCCGCGATGGCATCGGGTGACAGCAGACTGGGTGTGCCGCCACCGAAAAAGATCGAGGTAACAGTGCGGCCGGAAACGAGCGCCGCATCGTGTGCCAGATCTTCGGCGAGTGCCGCCACAAAAGCCCGTTCCGGCAACGCCCCCCGTTGCGGGTGCGAGTTGAAATCGCAGTAGGGGCACTTGCGCACACACCAAGGGACGTGGATATAAAGGGCTAGGGGCGGGGGCTTACTCGGTGCCGGGTAGGATTCCCGTTCGTTTGGCGGAGTGACCGGGTACGCGTCGGGCTTTGTCACGATGCGCAGGGACCTTACGAGCGCACGGTAGCAGTCGGAAGCGCCGCAGACAGTTCGGGCCACGCCGCCACGAGTCGCGCAACAGCGCGCGCACGGTGGCTACGACGGTTTTTCTCGTCGCGCGTGAGTTCCGCAGCGGTTTGGTTCGACTCCGGGTCGATAAAGAGCGGGTCGTAACCAAACCCGTTCGTGCCGCGGGGAGCCTCGGCAATCGTCCCCCACCACCGCCCTTCGGCGACGAACGGGGTAGGATCGTCACCGTGCACGACGAAAACCAGGCAGGCGTAAAAGTAGGCACGGCGCGCTTCCCCTTCAAGCGCTGCCATTTCGGCCAGCAATTTGTCGTTGTTGCGCGCGTCCGATTTCGGCTCCCCCGCGTAGCGCGCCGAAAAGACCCCCGGTGCCCCACCGAGTGCGGGCACGACCAGTCCGGAATCGTCGGCCAACGCGGGCAACCCGGTCAGACGTGCAGCATGCCGCGCTTTCGCGAGCGCGTTCTCCAGGAACGTACCGTACGGCTCGCTCGCCGCGGGCACCGCGAAAGCGCCCTGCGGCCGCACCGTCACCCCGAGCGGTGCGAGCAGCGCCTCGAATTCAGCGAGTTTGCCGCGATTGTCACTCGCGAGTACCACGGTCACCATCTTCCACACTCCTCGGCCAGCGCTACGCCAGCAGCCTGCAACGCAGCCCGTTGCGCAGCGATAAGCCCCTCAATCCCGTGTTCGGCAAGGGTCAGCAGCTGCATGAACTCGGCACGCGACACCCCTTGCCCTTCTGCCGTACCCTGGATTTCGATGAGTTCCTGACGCGCGTTCATCACCACGTTCATATCGAACGTACAGCGGAAGTCTTCCTCATATGCCAGGTCGAGCAGACGCGCCCCCGCAACGACCCCCACCGAGACCGCGGCGATCTGCGCAACCAGGGGGGACGAGGGTAGCACCGCCTCGCGCACCAGACGGTCGCACGCGAGCGCCAACGCCACCCAGCCCCCGGTGATCGCCGCGCAGCGGGTCCCGCCATCGGCTTGCAACACGTCGCAATCGAGAACGATCTGCCGCGGCCCCAAGCGGTCGAGATCGACCGCCATCCGCAGACTCCGTCCGATCAACCGTTGTATCTCTTGGGTACGCCCGCTTTGTTTGCCGCGTACCGCTTCGCGCTCACTGCGGGTGTGCGTCGCGCGCGGCAACATCCCATACTCCGCGGTGACCCAACCGCCGCCACTCTCTTTGCGATGCGGCGGCACGCGCGCCTCGACGCTTGCCGTGCACAGCACTCGGGTATTGCCCAGCGCGATCAACGCCGAACCTTCGGCATAAGGCGCGACCCCTGGGGTAATGGTGACAGGCCGTAACACATCCGCAGCGCGGCCATCGACACGCTCGCTCATCGGTTCCTCCGGAATTTTTCGATCGTTTCGTTGATCTCCTGAATTGCCCGATCGACTTCGTCGTCGGACAACACGAGATCGCTCGGCACCGCGTCGTCCATCTCGGAAAAAATCGAGGTCACCACCCCCGCGGTGGTCTCGGTCAATACGGCATCGAGCGATTCGTGCGCGGTTTCCAGCCACCGCATCGTCAAGAGCGTCACATTGTCGGAATGGCCCATCGCGCGGGTCACCGCCTCTTCGACCAGCGCTTTGGTTGCCCACTCCAGGTTGGGCACAGAGAGGCGCTTCGCGATCTCTTCGTCGTCCACTTGCCCCCACAACCCGTCGGAGCAGAGGGCGACGACATCGTTGTGCTGCAACGTGACGCGCCGCGTGAATTCGACCCGCGGCACCTCTTCACCGCCGATCGACGCCAGCAGCCGGTTGCGCGACGGGTGGTACCGCAGATCCGCTTCGGTCAAGAGCCCTTGCTGCAGTAAGAGCTGCGCTTGGGAGTGGTCGGTCGTGCGCAGCGTCACCCGCCCGTTACGCAGATGGTAGAGGCGCGAATCACCGACGTGGGCGATCCACAGCTGCCCATTTTGCACCAACGCGGCAACCAGCGTTGTCCTCGGTTGCTGATCGCTACCGGCGCGATCGCCGGCAACGAGCGCATTCACCGCGAAATGGGCTTCGATGAACGCGTGGGCCAAAAAAGCCGCGGGATCATCGACCGTGGGCTTTGCCGCAAGCGAGAAGGCTTTGGCCAAAACCTGTACCGCGACCTCTGCGGCACGGTCACCCGAGACATGCCCCCCCATCCCGTCGGCGACCATCATGAGGAGTGCGTCGCGGGAGTAAGCATAACCAGCCCGGTCTTCGTTTTTGCGGCGATCGCCCACCGAGGTCGCCTGGAAAATGGCAAACCGCATCCTCTTTCCCCTATTCGCCGCCCACCACGAGCGTACTCGTTCGCGTCAATTGGTAGGTACTTTCAGCGATCCGTTTATAGACTTGATAGGCGCTCTGCGGCCGGTTCGCGACATCGAGCGCCAAAAGTTGCGCGGTCAAGTCCAAAAGCTCTGCGCTATAAACTCCTTGCAGTTCGGCCAACTTACACGGCACCGGGTCTGCGGTCTGGCGCTCCTCGGCGCGCGGCGGCGAACTGCCCGTCATGCACGCATAGACGATCCCACCCAACGCGTAGAGATCGGTCCACGGGCCGATCGCCTCTTTTTTCGCTTCCAGCTGTTCGGGCGGCGCGTACCCCGGTGTGAACATCGTCCGCACCCAAGCGATCTCGTGCGCGATCCCTTGCCGCGCCGAACCGAAATCGATCAGCACCGGATCTCCCCCCTGGCGCAACAAAATATTGGCGGGCTTGAGGTCGAGGTGGAGCAGTTTGTGCGCATGAATCTCTCGCAACGCTTTGAGCAGCCGAATGAGCAGCACGCGAATAAACGTCTCACGCAATCGCCCGCGCTTACGGCGGATGTAGTCGTGTAAACTCGCCCCTTCCTCGAACGCCATCGCCAGAAAGACCGTCTCGAACGCGCGAAAGAGGCTATAGACCCGCACGATGTTGGGATGCCCGATCTGCCCCAACGTTCGCCCCTCGTCGAAAAAACATTTCAAGCCGAAGTAAAACGCCTTCTCTTTTCCTGGCAAAACGGTCGGCTCGACCTCTTTGGCGTGGCGCACGACCATCTCGTGCGGGAAAAACTCTTTGAGCGCGTAGGTCTGCCCGTCCATTCCCGTAACCCGATAGACGAATGAAAAGCCCCCGCGCGCCACGAGCGATCGGATCCGGTAACCCTCCACCAACCATCCGACGGGCAACGGAACGTTCGGCGCACTTTCAGCCATGGTGGGCAGCGTGTACAATTCCCATCATCGCATTATAACGAGCCAGCCGATGATCCACAGCATGACCGCGTTCGCGGCGAAGCGCATCGCGCTTGGCCCCGCTGCTGAAGCCACGTGGGAGCTCAGAAGCGTCAACAATCGCTTCCTCGACCTCTCCTTTCGCCTCTCCGACCCGTGGCGGCCTTTGGAGCCGGAATTGCGCCAGCGCCTTGCCGGACGAATCAAACGGGGCAAAGTCGAAGTGCGTCTACAACTCCAACACACCGCGGAAAGCCCTCCGCCCGCTGTCGACCCAAAAGCATTGGCGGCCTTGGCGCAGCTCCAAGCAACCATTCGCGACCACTTTCCCGACGCGCCGCCCCTCTCTGTCGGCGAAATCGCGCAATGGCCCGGGGTGCTCTCAGGTGATGCCGACGACACCGAAGCCCAACGTGCGGCGCTCCTTGCCGCGTTCGACGCCGCAGTGGACGAACTCATCGCCCACCGCGCCCGTGAAGGGGCGCAATTGGCTGCAGCGCTCGAAACGCGCGCCCAGCAACTCCGCGAATGGGTCCGCGAAGCGCGCCGTCTCGCCCCCGAAGCGCACGCCCGCTACGCCGCGCAACTCTCTGCAGCGCTTGCCCAGATCACCACGCCCGAGACCGAGGATCGCATCCGCCAAGAGGTAGCACTCTACGCCCAGAAAGTCGACGTCGCCGAAGAGCTCGATCGCTTGGACGCCCACCTCGACGAACTCGCCCATACGCTTACCCGCGACGGCCCCGTCGGGAAACGGCTCGACTTCTTGATGCAGGAGTTCCACCGCGAAGCCAACACCCTCTCGGCGAAAGCAGCACACCCGGACCTCACCCGCATCGCGCTGGAAATGAAGGTATTGATCGAACAGATGCGCGAACAGGTGCAAAATATCGAGTGACCCTCAGATGAACACGACTACAAACCCAACCGTCAACTTCGCCGGAACGCTCTTCGTGGTCAGCGCACCATCCGGAGCGGGCAAAACCACCCTCGTCCACCGCCTGATCGAGTCCGACCCGCTCCTTCGCCTCTCGGTCTCCTATACCACACGCGCTCCACGCCCTGGCGAACAAAACGGCGTTCACTACCACTTCGTTTCCCCAGCGCAATTTCGCACGATGGTCGAAAACGGCGCCTTTCTCGAATGGGCCGAAGTCCACGGCAACTACTACGGAACCGCGCGCGCGTGGGTCGAGGCGGAACTCACAGCTGGCCACGACGTATTGCTGGAAATCGATTGGCAAGGCGCGCGACAGATCAAAGCGCGTTTCCCCGCCTGCGTCACGATCTTCATCCTCCCCCCCTCGTTTGCCGAACTGGAAGCGCGGCTGCGCAAACGGGCTTCGGACTCGGACGCGGTGATCGCGAAACGCCTTGCGAACGCCCATGAGGAACTTCGCCACGTCCATGAGTTCGAATATGCTATCATCAATGATTGCTTGGACGTCGCAACCCAAGAACTCATCGCGGTCGTTACCGCTGAACGGTGCCGTACCGCCAAACAGGCTGCACGGCATCGGAAACTTTTCTCGGAAATTGCCGCATTGTCCCCAACGCATTGAGGAACCCGAAGATGGCACGCATCACTGCAGACGACTGTCTCAAAAAGATCCCCAACCGCTTCGAAATGACGCTCGCCGCCGCAACGCGCGCGCGGCAGTTGAGTCTTGGCGCGGAACCGCTGATTCCGCTCAAACCCAACAGCAAAGACAAACCCACCGTGATCGCGCTGCGGGAAATCGCCGCCGGTGCGGTGGGCGCAGAGATCCTGGAAAAACGCAACACCTGATCCGCAACCGGGAAGCCGCGATGGCAGACGCACCCCCTCCCGCTGCGGCTGCCGCGCCGCCTTCCCGGCTCAGCCCTTTTCAACCACAAAACATCCCGGTCACTTACGGCGCGCTGCGCAAAACGCTCGCTACCTACCTTGACGCCGCAGCGCTTGCCCGAATCGACGATGCGGTCCATTTCGCCGCATGGGCCCATGAGGGCCAGAAGCGCGCAAGTGGCGAACCCTACGTCACCCATCCGATCGCGGTTGCCGAAATCTCGGCGCAGTGGCACATCGACGACAACGGCATCATCGCGGCGCTGCTCCACGACGTGATCGAAGATTGCGGCGTCAAGAAGCACGAAATCGCGCACCGCTACGGCACCACCGTTGCCGAACTGGTCGATGCGCTCACCAAACTCGAAAAGCTGGAATCGCAAACCGTCGAAGAGGCACAAGCGCAGAACTTTCGCAAAATGTTCCTTGCGATGGCGCGCGACGTGCGGGTGATTTTGATCAAACTCGCCGACCGCCTCCACAACATGCGCACCCTTTCGGCGCTCAAATCCCACAAACGGCGGCGCATCGCCCATGAAACCCTCGAAATCTTCGCCCCGATCGCCCACCGTTTGGGGCTGAACGCCCTCTTTCGCGAACTCCAAGACCTGGCGTTTGCCGCCGAACACCCGTGGCGGCACGCAGTGCTCGCTGCCGCGGTCGAAACGGCGCGCGGCGCCAACGCGCAACTGCTCGACGAACTGCACGATGCGGTGGCAACCGCGCTCGCCGAATGGGGCATCCATGCCGAAATCTACCGCCGCGAAAAGCACCTCTACTCGATCTACCAGAAGATGCGGCAAAAGCATCTTCCCTTCGAGCAGATCCTCGACCTTTTCGGCCTGCGCATCGTCACCACCGACGAACCAAGCTGCTACCTCGCCCTGGGCGCGATCCATCGCCACTTCAAACCGATCCCCGGCAAACTCAAAGACTACATTGCACTCCCCAAGCCGAACGGCTACCAGTCGCTCCACACCACGGTGATCGGCCCACAAGGCGTGCCGCTCGAAATCCAGATTCGCACGGTCCAGCAACACCGTTTCGCCGAACAAGGGGTCGCCGCCCATTGGCTCTACAAAAGCGCCGAACCCGCGAGCGACGCCGAACGGCAAACCCACGCGTGGCTGCAGTCGCTCCTGGAACTCCAAGCCGAAAGCGAAGCGCACGACTTCCTCGAAGCGGTGCGTATCGACCTCTACCCCAACGAAGTCTTCGTCTTTTCCCCGCGCGGCGAGATCTTTTCCCTGCCACGCGGCGCCACCGCAGTCGACTTCGCGTACGCGATCCACTCCGAAGTGGGCCACGCAGCGATCGCGTGCCGCATCAACGGTGAGCTGATGCCGCTGCGCACCGAGCTCAACAACGGCGACCGCGTCGAAATCATCACCAGCAACACCCCAAGCCCCAACCCCGCGTGGCTCAACTTCGTCCGCACCGCGCGCGCCCGCGCCGCGATCCGCCGCTTCCTGCGGCAAGAGACCCAAGAGCAGGCGGTGATCCTGGGTGAACGGCTGCTCGACCAAGCGCTGCGCCCCTACGGTCTGACCTTGGGCGCGATCTCCGCGCTCACGTGGGACCGGCTGCTGCGCCAACTCTCGGGCAAAAGCAAAAAGCAACTCCTGCAAGAGGTGGGTTTGGGGCACCGCAACGCGATCGCGCTCGCTGAACTCCTCGTTGCCGCACAGGACCACGAGAGCGGCCGCAGCGGCCTTCTGAAACCACAACCGCTCTCCCGCCTCAAAGTGGGCGAACGCGCCGACGCCTCGATCACCTTCGCCACCTGTTGCCGCCCCGTGCCCGGCGACGACATCGTCGGCATCCTGCGGCAAGGGCACGGCCTCGACATCCACCGCAGCGAATGCCCCATCGTGCGCCGCGGCGGCAAACCGCGCTGGGTCGAAGTCACATGGAGCGACACCATCCCCGAATCGCGTCACTTCCCCGCGGCGCTCACCGTCGTCGCCCGTGACGAAATCGGAATGCTTGCGCGGATCAGCGCCGCAATCGCACAGGAAGGCGGCAACATCGTCCATGTCCAGCTCGACGCGCAACCCGAAGCCACCACCCTGATCCAATTCGTGATCGACGTGCGCGACCGCGTCCATTTGGCGCGCATCATCAAACGGCTCCGCCGGGAACGGGGCCTTGTGCGCATCCAACGCCTTTTGGCAAACCATGGTGAACGCCGCTAACGCGAACCCAACCGCGGCACCTGCAGCCAGCGCTGACCCAAACCCCGCCACGGAACCCGCACCACCGCCCTTCGCGTATCACGGCCGCTTCGCCCCCTCGCCCACCGGGGCGCTCCACTTCGGCTCGCTCGTCGCGGCGCTCGCGAGCTACTGCGACGCGCGCGCGCATCAGGGATATTGGCACGTTCGGATCGACGACCTCGACACCCCTCGGGTCGTTCCGGGTGCCGCCGAAACGATCCTTCGCCAACTCGAAGCGTGCGCACTCGAATGGGACGGCCCCGTCACCTACCAGTCGCACCACCGCGACGCCTACCGCGACGCGTTCGAAACCTTACGCCAAAACGGTCGCCTCTACCCGTGCGGCTGCACGCGCAAAGACCTTGCCGACGCCCCGCGCGCCATCGACGGCAGTCGCCGCTACCCCGGCACCTGCCGCAACGGCCTTGCCCCTCAGCGCACACCCCGGGCGTGGCGCTACCGCACCACCGAAACCCTGAGCTTTTGCGACCGCATCCAAGGGCGCGTCACTGAAAACCTCCCCGAAGATCTGGGCGACTTCATCGTCTGGCGTGCCGATGGGGTTGCCGCGTACCAGCTGGCGGTCGTGGTCGACGACGCGCAGATCGGCGTCACCCACGTCGTCCGCGGCGCCGATCTCCTCGGCTCCACCTGCCGCCAGATTGCGCTCGCTCGGGCGCTGGACCTACCCGTTCCCCAGTACGCCCACGTACCGGTCGCGCTTGCAGCGAACGGCCAGAAACTCTCGAAACAGAACCTCGCGCCACCGCTCCCCTACGACGACCCCCGAACACTTGCCGCTGCGCTCGTTGCCGCGCTCACCTTTTTGCGGCAAAATCCCCCAAAGGCGCTCTGCAACGCATCCCCGAAAACCATCGTGGCATGGGCCGTTGCCCACTGGACCCCAGCCGCGATACCCGCAGTCACCACGTTGCCGGTGGCCGGTACGACCGCAGCTTCACTTGGCACATTGACCCTTTCCGGAGCCACACGATGATCCCCAACCCAAACGACGAAACGCTCAAAACGCTCCTTACGAACGCGCGCCGCATCGCAGTGGTCGGCATCTCCGACAAGCCCGACCGCGCGAGCTACCGCGTCGCACGCTATCTGCGCGACGCCGGCTACGAAATCCTCCCGATCAACCCGCGGCTAACCACCTGGGAAGGCTTGCCCGCCTACCCGACGCTCGCTGACGTGCCCGGTGCGATCGACATCATCGACGTCTTTCGCAAAGCCGAAGACGTCCCGCCAGTGGTCACCGCAGCGCTCGCCAAAGGGTGCCAAACCTTCTGGCTACAGCTTGGGATCCGCAACGACGCAGCGGTAGAACCCCTGATCGCGCGCGGCATCACCGTCGTGCAAGACCGATGCCTCAAAATCGAACATCAGCGGCTCATCACCCCGCCGAACTGACCGCAATCCGATTCACCTCCCAACCGGCAATGCGCTTTGTGCGCGGCGAAAAGGCCACCCCGACCTCGACCACTTGGGTCACGCCGGGTGCATTGCGGTACTTCGCGGCATAATCCCGGGCTCGAAGCTGAGCAAGCGCCTCCTGTGCCCCTTGCCCTTCCCCCACCTTGAATTCGAAGACCCAAACGGTACCGCCGTGCTGCACCGTCAGATCGATCCGACCCTGGTTCGTGACATCCTCGGCAACGATGGTCACGCCCAGGCTTGCCAAATGGCTGTAACAGACACTCGCGAAATAGCCCTCGTACTGCGCGATCGGGTTCTTACGATACCAATCGTGCGGTATCGCCGCAAAAAGCCGTTCGAAATGATCGCGCAGCGCGGTCGCATCACCCTTGGCCAAAATGTCGTACACAGCAAAGGTAGCCGCGTTGGCAAGCGCATTGACCTGTGGCGGCGCCCAGACGGTGAGCAACGCCTCGTTGAGCGCAGAGCGCACCTCTTGGTTAGGCAACCGCAAGCGGTAGACCACTCCCCTATGGGAAGGGATAGCCGCCTCGATCGTCAGGTAACCGCTCTGCCACAGCATCGCTTCCGGTTCGATATGATCGACATCGAACGCCGACAGCAGCTGTTCCGTGGCGAAGGTCTGTTCCAGCGCAGGGGTAAAGTAGCCGCGTGAGCGAAGCCAGTCGACCAAATACGAAGAGGTCCCCGTCTCGAACCACCAGGGCCGAAAGACACGTTCGGCAAAAAGCAGCAAGATGTCGAACGGGTTGTATACCGGCTCGCCCTCCCACGCGTACCCGTTATACCATCGGCGCACCGTTTCCCGCTCCAATGGCACACCCGCTTCTGCCGCTGCGGCGAACTCGGGCTGAAAAACGGAATCGAGATCGTGCTCCGTATAGCCACAGATCGTGGCGAACGCGCGCGACAAAGTAATGTCACGCAGATGGTTCAACCCGGAATAGAGCGAAACCTTGCTGAACTTCGAAACGCCGGTCAGCAATACGAAGCGCAGATCGGCATCACGCCCCTTCAGTACCGAGTAGAAGTTTCGCAACCCCTCGCGCATCGCCCGCGCCACCTGCGGTTCGGTGAGATTGTCGAGGATCGGCTTGTCGTACTCGTCGATCAATACCACCACCCGCTCGCCGTACCGCTCTGCCACGCGCGAAATCAGCTGTTGAAACCGGATATGGACGTCGCTTGCGCGATCCGAGATCGGCACTGCTAACCGCTCCGCGTTCTCTTCCAGGACCGCATGGATGTGTTCCTCGAGCTGCGCCCGCCGCTCCAATCGCCCCTCGGCAAACGAAACCCGAACGATCGGATGGCGCTTGCCCCAATCCCAATGGTCGGCAAGATAAAGCCGCGGGCGCGCAGCCGCTTGCGGATCAGCCCCAAGCCGCTCGGCGCGCGCTCCCCCCTCGAACAGCACACGATTTCCGGCAAAAGCTTCGGCCACGGTATCGAGGAAAAGCGACTTGCCGAAGCGGCGTGGACGAGACAGAAAATAGGCGCCGCCACTCTCGGCAAGCAGGGCAACGAGCGGGGTCTTATCCACGTAGTAGTAACCTTCGTTGCGGATCTTCGCAAAGGTCTGAATACCAATGGGAAGTTTGCGACGGCCGAGCATAGAGCACCTCCCCAAGCTGTTGCCCGATTCTACCGCACCACCTTGTCACCCCGTTTGGCCTTGCCCGCCACAACCGCACCACCTTGCCGCCCCGTTTAGGCTTGTCCACCACAACCGCTCCGCTCCCACCCGCAGCGCGCCACTTGAAAACCCATCCGCGCGCGCCTACATTGAAAACAGGCAATGCAAGCAGAAAAAGGCTGAGCGGATGGAATTTCGCGACTACTACCAAATCTTGGGTGTGCCGCGCACTGCGACCCAGGACGAGATCAAAAAAGCGTACCGCAAACTGGCGCGGCAGTACCACCCAGACGTCTCGAAGGAGCCGGATGCCGAACAGAAGATGAAAGCGATCAACGAAGCCTACGCGGTCCTTTCCGACCCGGAAAAGCGCGCCGCGTACGACCAACTGGGCGCCCACTACCAGGCCGGGCAAGAGTTCCGGCCGCCACCCGGGTGGGACGCCGGCTTCGAATTTCGCGGCGGCCCCTTCGACGCTGCCGAGATGGGCGACTTCTCCGACTTTTTCGCCGAACTCTTCGGCCGCATGGGTGCCGGACACCGAGCCCATCACCGCGCCCACACCGGAACCCAAGCGTTTCGCGGCGAAGACCACCACGCGAAGATCCTCATCGACCTGGAAGAGGCCTACCGCGGTGGCACCAAAACCGTGACCTTGCGCACTGCGGAGTTCGACGCGCACGGCCATCTCGTGGTCAAACCGCGTACGCTCGAAATCAAGATCCCCAAAGGCATCCGCGAAGGGCAGATCATCCGGCTGGCAGGCCAAGGGGGCCCTGGGATCCACGGCGGCCCGAACGGCGACCTGCTGCTCGAAGTCCATTTTCGCCCGAGCGCCGACTACCGCGTCACCGGGCGTGACGTCTACCGGAAACTGCCGCTCGCACCGTGGGAAGCAGCGCTGGGCGCGGTCGTCCCGGTGCGACTGCCCGACGGCAGCGAACTCAAAGTCCGCGTGCCGGCGGGCGCGCAGAACGGCAAGACGCTGCGCGTCAAAGGCCGCGGGATTCCCGGAAACCCGCCGGGCGACCTCTATCTGGAACTCACCGTCGTCCTTCCGCAACCTGCGAACGACGCGCAACGCGCCGCGTATGAGGCGCTTGCGAACGCCTTCCCGGAATTTGACGCAAGGAGCCACGCATGAAAGCGCCGCGCCGAATTGCGTTCGACGCGGATTTGCTGGAACAACGCGCGATGCGCAACAACCGCCGCTGACGGAAGAATAGCGCACCGAACGCCAACCGCAACGTTTAGGTAGTTCGGTACGCATGGAGCACAAAAGGCAAAAAGAAAAGGGCGCCTGCGCGCCCTTTTCATCATGATCGAACCGTTCAGCCGATGCGATCAGAACTTGTGGTTCAAGCCGACCACGAAGAGGTCTTTGTCGTCAGCCTTGGTCTTACGGTCGTTCAAGCCATCGTAGTCAACTTTCTGATAGCCAGCGTACGCGGTGGTGCGCTTGGAGAACGGATAGGTGTACGCCAAGGTGTAGGAGGCAGGTTTCCAGTCCTTAGCGCTGTTAACACCACCCCACGCTTTGGTTGCCGTCAACACATTATCCACGGTGCTTTGCGCGTAGGCGAAGTGGAGGTTGCCACCGCCCAGCGGCACGATCACACCCAGGTTCCACAACTTGGCGTCGAGATCCCGGAAATTGCCAGAATCCGACACCTTCTGATAAGAACCGACCACTTTGGCCACACCAAAGTCATACCCAGCACCGATCAACCACTCCTTCTGGTCCGGATTGGAACCCGGGCCACCCACGTTGTGGTAGATCACGCCGACATTGACCGGGCCATTGGCGTAAGCGGCCGACAAGCCATATTTGTTGTCATCGTTGACGCCGGTAACATCCGATTCAGTGTTACCCATCGAGTAGATGGCTTGCACGTTTACCGCGTCGAAGCTACCCGTGTACTTCACGGAGTTGTCCCAACGTGCTGGCGAGTTTGGCGTAATGGTCATGCCGTTCAGAACGGAAAGCGTGGATTGCGGGCTGATCGCAGAACTCAGCAATGCGTCATAATCGGCCACGAAGTACCCCGGCGCGTATTGACGACCCAGCGACACCGTACCGAAGCTGCCCTGCAGCCCGACCCACGCTTGACGGCTGAAGACGCTGTCACCGACGGACGGACTGGCCGCACCGGTATCGATTGCGTAACCTTGCTCCAGGGTAAAGACCGCTTTCAAGCCATTACCCAGATCTTCCGACCCTTTGAAACCGATACGGGAACCGGCCAGCCCGCCGCTATTGATTGACGACAGGTCTTTATTGGAAATCGACATGGTTGGCGCAAATCCAGTAATCTGCGATACAGACTTAGGAGAATTGTCTTGAATCTTGCCGTTACCATCCAGATCATAATTTACAATCTTTTCATTTGCGCCAGTCCCAACGGAAAAACCAGGCTCGCTCCCAAACCCAAAATAGGCGTCCGCCACGCCATAAATCGTCACGTTCGACTGAGCCATCGCCGGCGCAGCGACCAGCCCGGCAACTGCCAGAGCGATCAGTTTCTTTTGCATCGTGCTTCTCCTCTGCATGAGATGTTAACCCTGGGTGCGCCTGCACCCGCCAACTGAGCACCGCAAGCGCGAATGCTTGCCGCTTATTGTGACCACGATCACGCCCCAACGCAAGAGGGGCGGAACAATTGTTCCGCTCTCTGCGTACCGAGCTGTTGCATTTGCGCCACAAAAGGTTCGAGACGGTTTTTTGCGGAACTTTCCGTCCGTTTTAGCACTCGAAAGGTAAGAGTGCTAAAATGACCATCGGGTCGAGGAAGGAGGGATCACGATGCGCGAAGCCACAACGATGCTACCCCAACCGCTTGCATCTGGCGTCCACAGCACCGCGGCGCTGCCCGCGGCGTGGCAGGGGTCGCTACCCAGTCCGGTAAGCAGTTTGTCCCGCTACATTCAGGCGGTGAACCGTTTTCCCGTGCTTTCTGAAGCGGAAGAACACGAACTGGCACGCCGCTTTCATGAAACGAACGACCTGGACGCCGCGCGCAAGCTGGTGCTCGCGAACCTGCGCTACGTGGTGATGATCGCCCGGCAATATTTCGGCTACGGTTTGCCGGAAGCCGACCTCATCCAAGAGGGCAACGTGGGGCTCCTCAAAGCGGTGCGCCGCTTCGACCCGTACAAAGGGGTGCGCTTCATCACGTTTGCGGCGTACTGGATCAAAGCGGAGATCCACGACTATATCCTGCGCAACTGGCGGCTGGTGAAGATCGCGACCACCAAGGCGCAGAAAAAACTCTTCTTCAACCTGCGCAAACTCCTGGGCAGCGAACCGCTCACCCGCGCGAAAGCCGACGCGATCGCCGAAACGCTGGCGGTGAAACCGGAAGAGGTCGCAGAGATGCACGCGCGCTTTGCCGGTGGCGACGTTGCGCTGGAGGCGCCGATCGATAGCGACGAAGAGGCCGACTGGCGCGCGCCGCTCGCCTACCTGCCCGACCCCAGCGGCACGCCGGAAGAAGCGGTTGCCGAAGCGGAAGCGGAACGGTTGAGCCATGAGGGGTTGCAGCAGGCGCTCACGCAGCTCGACGAACGCAGCCGCGCGATCGTCACCCGCCGCTGGCTCACCGAAAAACCGGCAACCCTCCACGAGCTTGCTGCGGAATACGGCATCTCCGCCGAACGGGTGCGGCAGATCGAAGCGGCGGCGCTGAAAAAACTGCGGGTGTGGCTCTCGCCGCAAGCAGACGCGGTGTTATGACCGAACCCCACTCCACCCCTATCCCCAACTGCGTCGCGATCGCCGGTGTCGACCCGTCTGGCGGCGCGGGGCTCTTGGCCGACATCAAGACCTTCACCGCACTGGGCGCGTTCGGCTGCGGCGTGGTCACTGCGCTCACCGCGCAGAATACCTGCGGCGTCACTGCGATTCACACCCCGCCCCCCACCTTCCTTGCCGCGCAGCTCGACACCCTCTTCGCCGACCTCCCCGTTGCCGCGATCAAAACCGGGATGCTGGGTAACCGCGCGGTGATCGAAACGGTTGCGGCAGCGTTGCGCCGCTGGTTTCCCGACCCTGCAGCACTGCCGCCCCTTGTCGTCGACCCGGTGATGATCGCGACCAGTGGCGACCGGCTGCTCGATGCCGACGCGGTCTCCGTTTTGGTCGAACAGCTGCTGCCACTTGCGACCGTGGTAACCCCGAACCTGCCGGAAGCCGCAGCGCTCACTGGCTTACCGGAAGCGACGTCGCGCGCCGAAATGCGCCGCACCGCGGAACGGCTGCGTGCACTCCTTCCCGCCACATCCGGGCGATGGGTCGTGCTCAAAGGAGGGCATCTGCCGGGCGACGAGCTGATCGATCTGGCGTTCGATGGGGAAACGATGCTGGAATTCCGCGCCCCCCGCCAACCCTATGGTGCGCTTCACGGCACCGGTTGTACGCTTGCCGCGGCGCTCACTGCGGAACTCGGCTTTTGGTATACAGAAAAGAAAGCGGCTTCCGCACGCAGCCCCAAAGCGACCCCACTCCCCCCGATCCTTACCGCCGATGCCGCCCAAATCTGTTTTGCCGCGGCGCACCGCTACCTGCAACGCGCGATCGGTGCGTGCCCCCACATTGCTGCTGGGCGCGGCGCGCAGCCCCTTGGCCACATGCCGCTTCGCGGTCACAATTCGTAAAAACTGCCCTCACCGCGTACCACGCGCGCCACCACGTCGCGCTTCAAATGGGGCGCAAGCGTTTCGATGAACGCATAGACGAAGCCGCGCAGGTAGGCGTTGCGCAGGATCCCGATGCGGGTGACGTTCGATTCGATCAAATGGCCGAGATCCCGCTGCACCAGATCGCCATCGACAGCGGGGTCGAACGCCATCTTCGCGATGATCCCAACCCCCAGCCCCAAACGCACGTAGGTCTTGATCACGTCGGAGTCGATCGCCGTGAGCGCTACCGTTGGTTTCAGCGCCCGCCCCAAGAACGCTTTGTTGATGTGGTCGCGCCCCGTGAACGCGCCGTCGTACGTGATGAGCGGATAGTGCGCGATCGCTTCGAGCGAGAGCGGCTCGACGGTAGCGAGCGGATGCCCTTTGGGCACCACCAGCGAATGGGTCCATTGGTAGCACGGCAATTCGACCAGTTCCGGGTATTGGCTGATCGCTTCGGTGGCGATCACCAGGTCGGCATCGCCCGCCAAGACCATTTCGCACGCGTACCGGGGGCTCCCCTGATGGAGCGAAAAGCGCACTTTCGGGTAGAGGCGACGAAAGCGGTCGATCACCGGCGGTAGCACATAGCGCGCTTGGGTATGGGTGGTGGCGATCGCCAACACGCCGTCGTCGCTTTTCGCGAACTCTTCCGCAACGGTATAGAGGCTATGGACGTCGCGCAGAATCCGCTCACAGAGCGCAACCACCTGTTTGCCCGGCTCCGTCAATCCGGTGAGGCGCTTGCCGTGGCGCACGAAAATCTCGACACCCAGCTCCTCCTCGAGCGCCCGAATCTGTTTCGAAACACCAGGCTGCGAGGTAAACATCGATTCGGCGGCGTCGGAAACGTTCATGCCGTGGCGAATCACCTCGACCACATAACGCAACTGCTGTAGATTCATGTGCAGGACACCTTTCGCTGTTTCGTGCACTCTAAACAGTTCGAATCCTACCGTCAAGGGAAGCGTTATTCCATATGATGGAAAGTACGGTACAATGACGGGATCGTGATCAGCCCAAAAAAGATGAACGCCCCCCACGAGAAGCCCTCCGGAATCCAAGTCATCGACCGCCTGGTGCGCCTCCTCGATCTCCTGGCCGAACACAACGCCCCCGTTGCACTCCGGGATCTGGCCGCGCAGGTGGGGCTCCCGCCGTCCACCGTGCACCGCATCCTCAACGCAGTCGTCCCAAGCGGCCTCGTCGAACGACTCGACGGCGGCCAATATCAACTGGGGCTGCGCCTCTTGGAACTCGGCGCGAAGGTGAAAGAGCGGCTCACCGTGCGGGACGTCGCACTTCCCTATCTCCAACAGCTCCACGACGCCACGGGCGAGAGCGTGAATCTGGGGGTACGCGATGGCGACGAGATCGTCTATATCGAGCGCGCCTCGGGTGGCCGCTCGTCGGTACGCGTGGTCCATATCGTCGGCTCGCGCGCGCCGCTCCATACCACCGCCACCGGCAAGTGGTTCTTGGCCGAGATGTCGCCCTCTGAGCGCGCCGCCTATTGTGCCCGTACGGGTCTGGCGCCGCAAACCCCCCATTCGTTAACCACGCGTGCTGCACTCGAAGCCGAACTCGCCAAGTTGCCTCAGGAGGGGGTTGCGTACGACTTGGAAGAACAGGAGCTCGGCGTGCGCTGCATCGCCGCACCGATCCGCGACGAAACCGGGACACTCGTTGCCGGCATTTCGCTTTCGACCCCTGCGGAACGGTTCGACCGCGACAAAGCACCACTCGTCAAAGCCACCGCGGCAGCGATTTCGCGCGCGCTTGGGCACAAGCAGTAGCCGAACGCAACCGGCCCGTACCCACGGTCAACCGGTACGGCGACCACCCTGCTGCGCGCGGGCAGGCAACGGTTTGCCCGTTTCCAACCAATAGCGCAACCGCTTGGCGTCGGCAATGCGGGTATATTTCCCCCAGCTGTTCAAGAGGACGAAAATGGTTGGGCGCCCTTTGACCGGAGTCACCAGCGCCAGACAACGCCCCGCTTCGCGGGTATAGCCCGTCTTTTGCAGCGCAACGGGCATGGAGTCGTTGCGCACCAACGCATTGGTGGAACGAAACCGCACCAAGCCGCTTCGGGTTCGCACCACGGTTTCCTCTTGCGTCGAATAGTCGCGGATCAACGGGTGTTGGTAGGCGGCGCGCACCAAGCGCACCAGGTCGGCCATCGACGCGACGTTCTCTGGGGACAACCCCGCGGGATCGACGAAGCGGCTGTGGCGCATGCCAAGCATCTTGGCCTTCACGTTCATCGCGCGCACGAACGCCGCTTGTCCGCCAGGGTAGTGGCGCGCAAGCGCCATTGCCGCGCGGTTGTCGGAAGCCATCAGCGCCACTTTGAGCGCTTCGCTGCGGGTGAGCTGCGTTCCCGCAGACAACGGGGATCGCGTTCCCTTGATCCGGTCGTAATCGGCGTGGGTGATCGTGATCCGCTCGTCCAACGGTTGCTGGGCGTCGAGCACCACGAGCGCCGTCAAGAGCTTGGTGATCGACGCAATGGGCCGCGGCTCTTCTGGATTCCCGTGCTGCGCCAACACCGCGAGCGTCTGGGCGTCGACCGCCAGATAGGCTTCCGACCGCACCCCTGGGCCTGCGGCATGGGCGAACGACAGCCACATGCCTAAGAGGAAACCCACGGCCACACGCCGTATGACCTGCATCATCGCCATCTGCACGCATCCTCTAGCCAATCGCTGGCGAACATGATAAAACATTGGCGCTTGTCTGACAACGTGAGTAGGAAACGATGCCCTCCTGGACGCTCGCCCCACGGGTTGCGGAAATCGCCCCTTTTCATGTGATGGAACTGCTGCGCCGCGCGCACGCGCTCGAACGCGCCGGTCACGACGTGATCCACATGGAGGTGGGCGAACCGGACTTCCCCACACCGGAACCGATCGTCGCCGCAGCTGAACGGTTTCTACGATCGGGGCGTGTCCCCTACACCAATGCCGCAGGCCTTCCCGAGCTGCGCGAAGCGATCGCCCATGATTACACCGAACGGTTGGGGGCGGCGGTTACCCCAGAACAGATCGTCGTCACCGCGGGCGCGTCGGCTGCGCTGACGTTGGCCTTGGCGCTCACCACCCATCCGGGGGACGAATGGCTGCTGCCCGACCCCTCTTACCCCTGCAACCGCCATCTGATCCGCCTCTTCGAAGGGCACGCTCGGTTGCTCCCCGTGCATCCCGAAACAGCGTTCCAACCGACGCCGCAGGCCGTTGCCGAGGCTTGGACGCCGCGCACCCGTGGACTGCTTCTCGCCTCTCCCAGCAATCCCACGGGTACGATGATCACCCCCGCGCAGGCTGCCGCGCTTGCCGACGTGGTCCGTGCCCATTACGGCGTGCTGATCCTGGATGAAATCTACCAGGGGTTGACGTTTGAGAGCCCTCGCGCAACGCTCTACCAAACGGTTCCCGACGCCTTCCTCGTCAATAGCTTTTCGAAATATTTTGGCATGACCGGCTGGCGGCTCGGTTGGTTGCTGTGCCCCGACGCCGCGATCGCGCGCGAAGCGGAAAAACTCGCGCAGCACCTCTACATCGCGCCTTCTACCGTGGCGCAACACGCCGCACTCGCTGCGTTCTCGCCGGAGACGCTGGCAATTTTGGAGGCACGGCGCCAGGCGTTTGCTGAGCGCCGCGAAACGCTCCTTGCAGGGTTGGCCGCGCTTCACCTCACCCCGCCCGCGCACCCGCAAGGGGCGTTTTACGCCTACGTCGACATCGCGTCGCTTGGAGACGACGCCGACACCTGGGCCCACCGTTTCCTGGAAGAAGCGTACGTCGCGGTGACCCCGGGGCGCGATTTCGGCGAACACAACGCCCACCGCTACCTGCGCTTTGCTTACACCACCGACGCCGATCGCATCGCCGAAGCGTGCGTTCGGATCGCGCGCCTGCTCACTGTCGACTGAGCGGGAAACTTACGCCTCTCTTTCGGCGTCTTTGCTGCGCACAAAATTTCTCGGAAGTTATTGCAAACGATTCTTGTTTGTTTTATCATGGCGCGTGTCTTCAACATCACAGGAGCCCACAGCAATGCAACGCCGAACGTTTCTGACCGCACTCACCGCAGCGCTGATCGCTGCGCCCGTTTCGGCAACCGTTGCGGCCGAGACGCTTACCGTCTATACGTCGCGCAACGAACAGTTGATCCAACCGGTGTTCGATGCGTTCACCAAAGCCACTGGCATCACCGTCCGCTTTACCACGGACAAAGACGGCGCGTTGATCGAACGGCTCAAAGCCGAAGGCGAAAACACACCAGCCGACGTCTTGATCACCGTCGACGCGGGCAACTTGTGGCTTGCGAAGAGATCTGGTGTGCTGCAACCGCTTACCAGCGACGTCGTCTTGCAAAAAATTCCCGCCCATCTGCGCGATGCAGACAACCACTGGTTTGGCGTGAGCCTGCGCGCCCGCACCGTGATGCGCCACGTCGAGCGGGTCCGCGCCGACGAAATCGCGCGCTATGAGGATTTGGCCGATCCGAAATGGAAAGGGCGTTTGTGCCTGCGCACGTCGAAAAACGTCTACAACCAATCGCTCGTTGCGACGATGATCGCCGATCTGGGTGAAGCCAAAACCGAAGCGATCGTCAAAGGGTGGGTCGCGAACCTTGCCACGCTCCCCTTCCCCAACGACACGGCCGTCCTGGAAGCGATCGCGCAAGGAATCTGCGATGTCGGTATCACCAACACCTACTACCTGGGACGGTTGGTCGCCAAAGACCCACAATTCCCCGTGGTGCCGGTGTGGCCGAATCAACAGGACCGCGGCGTGCATGTCAATGTCTCAGGGGTTGGCGTGACGAAACACGCCAAACACCCGGAACTGGCGAAACGGTTCATCGAGTGGTTGGTTACCTCTGACGCGCAAAAGATCTTTGCCGAGCAGAACCACGAATACCCGGTGGTGGAAGGCACACCGGTGAGCCCCGTCGTCGCCCGCTGGGGTACTTTCCAAGCGAGCCAGACGCCGCTCAGCAAAGCGGGTGAATTGCAGCGCGCAGCGGTACAATTGATGGATCGCGCAGGCTGGCGCTAATCGGTCACTTGTATACGTTGAAACGCTTTGCCGTGACGGGCACACCTACGGGTGTGCCCCGTTTCACTTTTTGGCACGTGGTCGTGGCGGGGCTCGTTGCCCTTGCCGCCGCACCGCTCGTTGCGATCGTCGCGTCGTTTCGCGCGATCGATTCTGACGTGTGGCACCATCTCACCACCTATCTCTTACCGACACAACTCCTAGAGACGGCGCAGTTGCTGCTCGTCGTCTTGCTCTTGGCGTTCGGGTTGGGGGTGGGGCTGGCGTGGCTTACCACCGCGTACCGATTTCCCGGCGTAGCGCTCTTTCGTTGGGCGCTTTTGCTGCCACTCGCGATGCCTGCATACGTGCTCGGCTTCGTCTATCTTGCCTGGTTCGACGTCACCGGTAGCGTCACCCTCCTCTTGCGGCGCTGGGATATTCCCCTACCGCAGGTGCGTACGCTCTGGGGCGCAGCTTGGGTCCTTGCGCTCGCGCTCTACCCTTACGTCTATTTGGCGGCGCGCGTTGCCTTCGTGACCACCAGCGCCCGGGCGCTGGAGGTGGGTCAAGCGCTGGGGCTGACCCGGCGACAAGCCTTTTGGCGTGTCGCCGTCCCGCTTGCTCGTCCGGCGATCGTTGCGGGGTGCGCGCTCGTTGCGTTCGAAGTGCTTGCCGATTTCGGGGTCGTCGCGCTTTTCGGCGTCGAAACGTTGAGCGTCGGGATCTACAAGGCGTGGTATGCGCTCTTTTCCTTACCGACTGCGATGCAGATCGCCGCACTGCTTGCGTTTTTGGCAATTCTGGCGCTGCTCTTCGAACAGTGGGCGCGCAAGCGGGCACGTTTCACCACCACGGGCCGCAGTCAGCCACTTGCTCCGACACGGCTCGCATCACTCCCCGCCTGGAGCGCAACGCTCGTCTGCACCGTGGTGTTGGCAGTCGCGCTCCTCTTGCCCGTTGCGCAACTCGGCGTTTGGGCGTGGACACTGGGGCGGGACGCGTTGACGAGCCGTTACTGGCACTTTTTCGCCAATTCGCTCTTGCTGGGCGGTAGTGGCGCATTCGTTACCGTGTTGCTCGCGGTGCTCCTTGCCTACGCGCAGCGGCTCGATGGTCGCCCGCTCATGCACACCGCAGTTCGCATCGCCACCGTGGGCTATGCGCTGCCGGGTGCAGTTCTGGCGGTGGGCGTCGTTGCGGTTACCAGCGCGGTCGATCACGCGTGGGTCGCGCTGGGCAGAGGGTTCGGAGCCCAATGGGCACCGCTTTTGGGCGGGACAGTCGTGGCAATGCTCATCGCCTATGCGATCCGTTTTCTGGTGGTCGCGTTCGGCCCTGTCCAGTCGGCACTGGGACGGGTGACGACGCGAATGGACGAAGCGGCGCACAGTTTGGGCGAAACCCAATACGGCGTTCTGCGCCGCATCCATCTTCCGCTGTTGCGTCCGGCCCTTTTCGCCGCGGCTGCGCTCGTCTTCATCGATATTTTGAAAGAGTTGCCGATCACCCTCATGACCCGCCCCTTCGGTTGGGAGACGCTCGCCACCCGTATTTTCGAATTGACCAACGACGGGCGCTGGGAAGAGGCGGCACTCCCGGCATTGGCGGTGACGTTGGCGGGCACCGTTCCCGCCTGGTTCCTTGCCAAAGAGGTCACCCATCCCACCTCGGCACACACTCGGGAAACACCATGCTGACACTGGAGCAGGTCACGAAGCGATTTGGCACCCATACGGTTCTGCGCGATTTCTCGCTGACGCTCGATGCGGGCATGATCGGCTGCCTGCTGGGGCCGAGCGGAAGCGGCAAGACGACGGTGCTGCGGCTGATCGCCGGTTTCGAGACACCCGACGCCGGAACGATCGCGATCGGCGGCGCGCCCGTTGCCGATGCCCGTCGCGCGCTCGAACCCCATCGCCGCCGGGTGGGCATGGTATTTCAGGACCATGCGCTCTTTCCCCACTTGACGGTGGCCGAAAACATCGCGTTCGGGTTACGGGCGTGGCACCCCACGGAACGCACGGCGCGCGTTACCGCGCTGCTGCGCTTGATCGATCTCGACGACGCTGCGCACAAGTATCCGCATGAACTCTCCGGGGGACAGCAGCAACGCGTTGCGCTAGCCCGGGCGCTTGCGCCACGGCCTCGGCTTCTGCTCTTGGATGAGCCGTTCTCTAACCTCGATTCGATGCTCCGCGAACGCTTGGCGATGGAAGTGCGCCGCATCCTCAAACACGAAGCGGTCACGGCGCTACTTGTCACCCACGACCCATTCGAGGCATTTGCAATCGCCGACCGTTTGGGCGTGGTGGCAAACGGCCAGCTTGCCCAATGGGATACCCCGTATGGGCTCTACCATCAACCGCACAACCGCTTCGTTGCTGAATTCATCGGAGAGGGGGCATTTCTACCAGGAACTTTCGAAGCGCCCAACCAAGTGCGCACCGAATTGGGGACGTTACCCTGTCAGGACGAACCCGCCCTTTCTCCGGGAGATGCGGTCGACGTGCTGCTGCGGCCAGATGATCTCGTACACGACGAAGCCAGTCCGGTGATCGCGCGCCCGATCCATGCGGTCTTTCGCGGTTCGATCATTCGCTACACGTTGCGGCTTGCAAGCGGCGCCACCGTTCTCATGGACCACCCCAGCCACGACCCTTTGCCGCTCGAGAGCGCAATCGGCGTACGGCTCGACACCCGCCACGTCGTGGTGTTTCGCCGGACCTCAGCGGGTATCGTCGGTGCCGGGCACAACCGCAACGCGCGCACCTTCGAGCCCAGCCACACGCTGTAATTGCCGATAGCGCGCCAGCACCTTTTTGCTGTAGCGCTTTTGTGGATCTTTCAAACTGCCGTTGTAGTACTGCAGCGCCAATTCCAACGAACCGAAACGCTGCAACCCTTCGGCCAACACTTCGATCCCCACCGCGATATTGACTTCGGGATTAAAGAGGTGGTCCGCTTGCGGCTCGCCATCGACACGCGCATCGATCTTGTCCAGGTGCCACTTGGGGATCACCTGCATCAGGCCCAATGCCCCTTGATCGCTCTTCGCTTTCGGGTCGAACCCCGATTCGACCGCGATCATCGCGACGATCAGCAGCGGATCGAAGCCATAACGGCGCGCTTCGGTCTCGATCGCCTTGAACCAGCGCACCAATTGCTGCTCCGGCGTATCGTAGCGCTTCGCGACGAAACGGCGCAGTTTTCTGAGTTCCGGCGTACTTTCCGTGAGCGAATAGATCTGCAACGAGGTTTGGGCACCGAATTCGGCGCGATCGTCGCCTTGCGTTACGGCGACCCTGGAACGACCCTCTGCGTTCGCGGGAATCGCCAGCGGACGATCCTCGCCTTGGTATCCGACGAACGCCGGCGGAAGCGCAGGCAAATTGGCGGCGTTCACCGGTTCGATCGACCAGGTCAAGAGCGGACGAGGATCGTGATGGGCAACATAAAGCAGCCCGGAAAAAAAAGTCAGGGCGGCCGCCTGACCAAACCACTGTACCCATCTCATTGTGTGACTCCTTTTTTTTGGACCACCCGACTCGTGTCGGGCGAAGAAGTTCCCACCGCTTTAGGCAAACGCCCAGCGGCAGTGTCTTCTCTTTGGGGGTGTCGCTAGGATAGCGCCAAAAGCTTGACGTTTCAAGAAAAATTACGCAAAAACAAGCAGAAAGCGGATAAGGTTGTGGCGAATCTGCGACACCGCTGCGATCACGTGTGGGGAAAGTGCCAGGATAGGCCGGTAGGGTACAAGCGCTCAGCGAGTGCCGCCCATGAGAAAAGCGGCCCGGGATCGGTTTTACGACCGGGCGCGATATCGCAATGGCCCGCGAGGTCGACCATGTGCGGGAAACGGTGACGCAGCGCCGTCAGCAATGTGGCGAGGCGATCGTACTGCGCCCGCGCAAACGGCGTGCTGTCGTCGCCTTCGAGCTCGATCCCGATCGAAAAGTCGTTACACCGATCGCGCCCGCGCCAGCGGGAAACTCCCGCGTGCCACGCCCGTCGTTCGGGCGGGACGAACGCGATGGTCGTACCATCGCGTCGAATCAGGTAATGCGCCGAGACGCGAAGCCCGACAATCGTGCGAAAAAACGGGTGCGCGTCTGGGTCGAGTCTGCCGAGGAAAAAGCGCTCGATCGCGTCTCCGGCAAAGTGGCCCGGCGGCAGGCTGATCGCATGGATCACCGCGAGCGTCACCACGGCGTCGGACGGGCGTGCGTCGGCATGGGGGGAATCGAGGACGCGATCGACCGGCAAGCGCACCGCTCACTCCGGCTTGCCACCCAACCAGGCGGCGATCACGGCAGGTGCCGAAGGGAAATACCAGTGGACGTAGCTTGCCGTCAATGACTCCACCCGGTAGATCGCTTCGCCGTGCGCTCCCTTGTCCCGTGGGGGGTGATATTCCGCGAAGCGCCACGGCGTCTGCGGTGGCGTTTCCCAACGGGAATAGTGAAAGGTGTGGCCTGTGAGGGTCCCTTCCGGCAGCACCAGCCGCTGCCCGCCCAATGCCGCAAGGCGCGACTGCATCACGACATGCCCCGGGAGCAATCCAGCCATCGGATATCGCTGCCCATCGAGCGTTTCGAGCGTGGTCGCCACCGCCACCATCCCGCCACATTCGGCAAGGATCGGAACCCCAGCAGCATGGGCGGCGCGAAGGCTCATGCGAAACCGCTCTGCTGCCGCCAGCTCCGCTGCGAAACGCTCGGGGTACCCCCCGGGGAGCCAGACGGCGTCGGCAGCCGATGGCACAGCCTCATTGGCAACGGGGGAAAACGGGATGAGCGTTGCCCCCAGTGCTTCAAGACATTCGCGGTTCGCTGGGTAGAGGAACGAAAACGCCGCGTCCTCTGCCACCGCGATGCGCTTGCCCGCAAGCAGCGGCGGCAGGTTCGGTGCAGGCGCATCCGGCAAATCAACCTCAGGCCAGGGAGCGTCGGCAACCCACGGCAGAATCGCGTCGGCCAATGCGTCGAGCCGCGCGTCGAGGTCGGCGATCTCAGCAGCCTGGAAAAGCCCCAGATGGCGTTCGGGCAACTGCGCCTCGGATCGCTTAGGCAACGCGCCGACGAATGCCAGCCCAGACGGCAACCGTTCGCTGAGCATTGCCGCGTGACGCGCCCCCGCGACACGATTCGCCACGACCCCCCAAACGTGCAATTCGGGGTCGAACGACGCCAACCCGTGCGCGATCGCCGCAAAGGTCTGCGCCATCTTGCCTGCGTCGATGAGCAGCAACACCGGCAATCCGAGGCGTTTTGCCAGTTCGGCCGCCGACGGATCGCCGTCGAACAGGCCCATCACCCCTTCGACGAGCACCACGTCGGCATCCCGAGCCGCACGCGCCAACCGCCAGCGCGCATCGTCGAGCCCACACATCGCAAGGTCGACGTTCTCCACCGGCGCGTCTGAGGCCGCAGCGAGCACCATCGGATCGAGAAAATCGGGACCGCACTTGAAGAGCCGCACACGTCGCCCCAGCTTGCGGTGCGCGCGCGCAAGCGCCGCGGTTACCACCGTCTTCCCCTGCCCCGACGCTGGGGCAGCAAGCAACGAAGCGATCAAAACTCCACCCCCGGCATCGCGGCAACGCCCGCCTGAAACGCATGCTTCACGAGCCGCATCTCGGTCACCGTATCGGCAGCGGCGAGCAGTTCCGGCGGCGCGCCGCGCCCCGTGATCACCACGTGCTGCATCGCCGGACGGTTGGCGAGCGCCGTCAACACCCGCTCGAGCGGCAGGTAGCGGTACTTCAGCACGATATTGAGTTCGTCGAGCACCACGAGACCAACCGTAGGGTCCGCCAGCGCCGTTTCGGCTGCATGCCACCCCGCTTCTGCCGCCGCGACATCGCGCGCTCGACTCTGCGTCTCCCAGGTAAACCCTTCGCCGCTCACCACCCAGGTGACGTTCGCCTGCCGCCGGAAAAAGGCCTCTTCGCCCGTGTCGCTTCGCCCCTTCACGAACTGCACGACGACGGCACGCAAGCCATGACCGAGCGCCCGCGCCAGCAACCCAAACGCCGCGGTCGATTTCCCTTTGCCTGGCCCCGTATGGACCAACACCACACCGCGTTCGGTTTTCGCCGCAGCGATCTTCTGGTCGATTACCGCTTTTTTGCGCGCCATCCGCGCCTGGTGGCGCGCTTCGGTTGCATCGGTTTGCGTGGGCGCTGGCGTTGCCAGCGCCCGTTCGGGTGCGTCTGCCATCGTCGGGGAAATCCGGTCACGAACACGAAGCGACAATCCTACCACGCTCTCGTGACAGGAGGCGCGAGACCGTCTCCACCTGCAACCCAGTGATCGCGGCGATGTCGCGCAGCCTTGGCCACGGCGCCCCCGGTGCAGCACGGTCGAGCAGCCTGCGCAACCGTTGGAGCCGCGCGAGCGCCGAACCTGAGCGCAAGAGCGCCCCTTCGTGCGCCCGTTCGGCGTGGCGCGTGGCATGCGCCTGCTTCAGAGGATGAGCGGGTACCGTAGCTGCGACCGACTCGACCGACCCCCCAAGAAGCGCTTCAACGCTGAGGCCCATGGCCAAGCCCTCCGTGCGACATCGGGCGTCCCATCCGCCCCAGCGGGCGGACTTCCGCCTCGATATCGACGTCCAATCGCTCTCCGTTGGTCGTGGTAAACGTCAAGGTGAGGGGAACCTTCTGCCCCACCTCGACCGCTTTCGGCAAATCGATCAACATCACGTGGTAACCACCGGGCTCGAGCGCAACCGTCTGCCCAGCTCCAATCGCCAAGCCATTGGGGAGCGCGCGCATCTGCATGCGGTCGCCTACCATCTTCATTTCGTGGATCTCCACCACCGGGGCAACCGGTGTCTTGCCGCCCACCAGCGTCACCGCTTCGTGCGCGGTGATTTGCAGGAACGCGCCGGTGGCTTTCTGACCAGGTACCGTCGCCCGTACCCACGGATCGGTTATCGTCACTGGCGCTTGTGCGTGTGCCGTGGCGGTCACCCCAGCCACTGCGCCAACCACCAGCCAAGCCAACAGATTACGGCGAACCACAAAACGTGTCATTTCCACGGCAAATCCTTTCCTCGTTCCGGGTAGGGTTTGCACACCCACCCAATCGTCACTCACGGCGCTTCGGCCAAGAGCCGCGCGACGTCCTCAGCGAACTGCGTCGCACCCATCGCATGCGGCACGGCCAAGCGCAATTTCCCTTTCGGGTCGTAAACGAACGTGGTTGCCGTGTGGTCCATCGTATAGCTCGCACCCGTAGGCACCTTGCGGTAAAAGACACGGAACGCCTTCGCGGTGGCTTCGAGCGTCGCTGCATCGGGCGGAATCAACCCGACGAACGTCGGATCGAACGCGTCCAAGTACGCACGAACCACCCCGGGTCTGTCGCGTTCGGGATCGACAGTGATGAACACCACGCGAAAACGCTCGCCCTGCGCGCCCAAAAGGCGTTTCACCTCGACGGCACGCGCAAGCGCCGTTGGGCAGACGTCCGGACATTGAATGAAACCGAAATAGAGCGCGACCACCTCACCACGGAAATCGGCAAGGCGGCGAACTTGCCCTTCGGTATCCGGCAACGCGAAATCGCGCCCAAATTCGGCGCCAGTGATCTCTTGCGCGTGAAACGACGCTCGATCCGAACAGGCGGAGAGCACTACCGCACATAACAACACCCAGATGATACGGCGCAAAGCGCCGATGAAACGTCCCATTGCATGCTCCGCTGATGCGATGACTCCACGACAACCTCAACGATCGGGGTATCAGCGGGGCGGCGCGCGCACCGGAGGGAGACGATGCGCGATGGCATCGGCAAAAACGGAAGCAAAGGCGACGGGCAGCGCCGCGACGGTGACAACCCACCCCCATGGCGCGGCCCATGGCGACGCAATGCCCGGGTGGGTCGTTGCAAGAAGACAGTAACCGCACGCCGCGAAGGGATCGTGATGGTCGTGTGCCGCAGGAGGCGCCTGGGATGGCGCCTTCCCTGCCGCGGCATCGGCAGCGTCACTGACTAAGGAGCAAACGTCGGAAAAACTGCGCTGCGCCCGCACTTCCCACGACACCAGCGGGAAGAACGCAGTCAGACACCACCACAAGGCAACCAACAGCGCAGCGTTTCGACGGTTCATGGTTCAAGTATAGCCGAAGCGATCGAGATGCGACATTGACCAGAATCAACAAACAGCAACAAACGAGTTGATCGCTGTCAATTGCTTGCGTTCGGCCTCATCCTCAAAATAGGGTGCTGCAGTTCGTTTTTTGGAGCTCATCGATGCGTAGGCAACCCATCATCACCCTCTTCGTAGCATTGGTTTCCCTGCCTGCTACAGCCCAACAGACACTTCCTGCGATCACGGTCACGGACAAGGCGATCGAAGACGGCGGCAACGCGCTCGCCTTGACCCCGGAAAATATCCGTTCGCTACGCGCTCGGCATCAAACCACCACAGCGCTGCTCAGCGAATTGCCTGGCGTCACGACCCTGGCTGGCGGAGCCCTTTCGCCGCTACCGGTAGTGCGCGGGTTGGCCGACGAACGGCTTCGGGTGACGATCGATGGTGCAGATCTCACCGCAACCTGCCCCAACCATATGAATACGCCGCTCTCTTACACGTCGCCCACGAATATCGAACAGCTCACCCTCTACCCGAGCGTCACCCCCGTTTCGGTGGGCGGCGACGCGATCGGCGGCGCGGTGGTGGTGGAACGGCGCAAAGCGCCATTCGCGAGCGACTCAACGCCCGTTCGTGGTGGCGAAGCGGGCGCCACCTACCGCAGCAACGGCAACGGAAAAGCGGCCGACTTCGCTGCTTGGTACGGCACCGAGACCTTCGCAGCGCAATACCAGGGCAGTTTTGCCGAAAGCGACAACCTGCGCGCTGGCAGCCCCTTCAAAAACTACCGCTTTACTGGACGAGCTGGCCACACCTTGGATACCGACGCAATCGGCTCAACTGCCTACCAGGTACGCAACCACGCCGTCGACTTCGGCTGGAAGAGCGGCGAACACGAGGTACGTGCCGAAGTGGGGCTGCAGCAGCAACCCTACCAGTTCTACCCCAACCAACGGATGGATCTTTTGGACAACGAAGAGAAGCGCGCCGCGTTGGCCTACCGCGGCCGTTTTGCGTGGGGAACGCTTGAAGCACAGCTCTACCATGAGACGGTCGACCACTTCATGGATTTCGGCGCAGACAAACGCTACTGGTACGGGATGGCGTCAGGCGGCCCAACCGCCGTTGACGGTTCCCCGTGCGCCCCCCTCGGTTTCACCTGCGCCGCCGGGATGCCGATGTACGCGTCGAGCACCACCGACGGCGCGAAGGTCAAAGCGACGGTCGCACTCGATACCGCGTCGCTTGTGCGCGTAGGCGGTGAGTGGAACCGCTACACCCTGGACGACTGGTGGCCTCCCTCGGGTAGCGGGATGTGGCCCGACATCTTCTGGAACATCCGCAACGGAGAGCGGGAACGGACCGCACTCTTTGCCGAATGGGAACGCGCCATCAGCCCGACGTGGCGCACCACACTCGGGGCACGAATCGAGCAAGTCACCACCGACGCCGATCCGGTACACGGCTACGCCAACAGCGACGGCACCGCGCCACGCTTCACTTATCAACTGCGCGACAGTACCGCGTTCAATACAAGCGACCGCTCCCGCAGCGACACCCTCTGGAACCTGGTTTGGTCCAACAGTTGGCAACTCTCGCCGGAATGGAGCGCAGCGCTCGACCTGGCGCATCAGAGCCGCGCACCGAGCCTCTATGAGCGCTACCCGTGGAGCACCTGGCAAATGGCGGCGCTCATGAACAATTTCGTCGGCGACGGTAACGGCTACATCGGCAACCTCGATCTGAAGCCGGAGCAGGCCTACACTGCTGCAGCACGCCTGGCTTGGCAAGCAAGCGACCAAGGGTGGCGCATCGAGTGGCGCCCCTACCTCACCGTGATCGAAGACTACATCGACGCCGTGCAGTGGGACGCCACCGCCAACGCCCCCCGCGCCACCCCCGTCACCAACCGGTTCACGGTACTCAAATATGTGAACCAACGGGCGAAGCTCTACGGGCATGAGTTGACGCTACGCGGGCCCCTTGCCCGCAACGGCTGGGGCGCTTGGGCGTTTGCCGCAACGCTCGCGTGTAGCCGCGGCAGCAATACCGAAACGGGCGACAACCTCTACGGGGTGATGCCGCGCAACGTCAAGCTCACGCTTGACCAGACGCGTGGGCAGTGGCAACAGCGTTTCATCGTCGAAGCGGTCGAACGCAAATCGCGGACCAACCGCATACGCAACGAAATTCCGACAGCGGGCTACGCGCTGCTTCACTGGCAAGGGAGCCTGACGCTCTCCAACGCCGTGACGTGGCATTTCGGCATCGACAACGTGTTCGACCGCTCTTACGCCCACCCGCTTGGCGGCGCCTACATTGGTCAAGGGACGACGATGACCAACCCGACGCCCCCCAACGTGCCGCAGTGGGGTACCCCAGTCCCTGGCCCTGGGCGTACCCTGTGGACCAGTCTGCGCGTGCGCTTCTGAACACGCACAGGCAGCGCATGCCGATGGTATGCTTCGTGGGATGAAACTCTGGCAAACCCGGGAACGCGCGATCGGCGCGTTCCTTGCATGGCTCTTGGTAGGTAGCGCAGCTGGCGTTGCCATGCACCGCAGTTCTTTTTCCCTATCGACGCCGGTCCCTGCGCCCACCTCATTGGCGATCGGGTGGGTAGTTCCAGCCACCGCACCAACTTCCCACGCCACGGCTCCTACCCAGACCAACGAAGCCACCCGCATGGCTTCTAAGGAATCTGCAGCCCACGAAGCGCGCTTTGCGCCAGTTCCGAATGCGACCCCACCGGCTACAGCGAACAGAAAGCAGCGGCCGCACCGCACCCAACCGGCACGAAACGTAGCCCCAGCGCAAAACCTGATACCGAAAGAGACACCAGAGCCCAAACAAAACCCCAAACCCAAACCTACCCCCACACCAAAACCCACACCGAGAGCGCCATCCCCGGCACCGCACCCTCGCCCTCCCGAACCCATCGCGGCGCGGGATAGCGCTTTCGCAGACAGCCGTGCGGCAACCGCCTTGTCGCCTCCCAACGTTCTTTCCGCTCCTTTGGCCCACGCGTCGGCACGCCCCGCTGCGCCGGAACCTTCCTCGATCGAGCTCAAAGTCCTCTGCCATCATCGTCCACCACCGCTGTACCCATTCATTGCACGACGGATGGGAATCGAAGGCACGGTCACCGTCCAGGTCACCCTCGATGCCCAGGGAACGATCGTGGCGGCGGAAATCGACCCGCCCCGCTCGACCACCCGCCATCCCGCGCTCACGGCCGCTGCGCTTGACGCCGTGCGGCAATGGCGATGCACCTTGCCAACGGCCTGGCGCGTGGGTACCGTTACGGTTTGGCAACCGTTCCGTTTCCAACTGACCGGCGCGCCATGATGCCACGCCCCAACGCATACGGAACCAGACGATAGGAAGACCATGTCGCTCACCTGGCAAACCCTTGTTCCCCACCCTTTTCTGACGCGCCTCGACGCGATCGGTTGGACGGTCCTCGCCACGCTGATCGGACTCTTGTTCGCCGCTGTCGGCGTGATCGGTGCCCGCGTCTGGTTGGCGTGGCGCGAAAGTCCGCTTGCCACGGCGTTTCGCACCGCGTTTGCGCAAATCGACACCCTGGCCGACTTCGCCGCATTGGTGAATCGACCAGAGGCTACCTGCCATCCCTTCGGGCGGATTGCCGCTGCGGCGTGCGCGGCATGGACAACCTCAGAGCGACGCGCGCCGTTACACCGCAGCGAGTGGCTCTATCGCGCGCTCCAAACGCAGCTCGAACGCGAAGTGGCCGAACGGGAGTGGGGCCTGACCCTTCTTGCCACCGCAGCCAACACCGCCCCCTATATCGGCCTTTTCGGTACCGTCTGGAGCATCTACCACGCCTTGACCGCGATCGCGATCTCCGGCGAAGCGTCCCTCACCGCCGTTGCCGGTCCGGTTGGCGAAGCGCTCATCATGACCGCGATCGGGCTTGCGGTCGCGATTCCCGCTGCGATCGCGCATAACCTCTTCGTGCGCCACAACCGCCTGGTGATTCCCGAACTCGAAGCGTTCGCGCACGAGTGCTACCTGCTCCTCACCGCAGAAAACGAAGAGAACGCGCCCCGAACGCCATGAAACAATACCCATTGCCGTTCCTCACCGTGAAGAGTCGCACCACGGTGAACCCGACGATCCATATCGTCCCACTCGTCGATGTGCTCCTCGTGCTCCTCGTGATCCTGCTCGTCACCGCGCCCGCCCTGTTACACACAGTCCGTACGAAACTGCCCCACGCCGCTGCCGAACCGGCAACGCCACCGCGCGAAACGGTCACTTTGACCCTGACCGCGTCGGGTACGCTGCTCTGGAATGGTGAGCCGCTCCCCCGTGACGCACTGCCAGAGCGGCTAGCAGCGCTCGTTACCGACGCCCACGATGCTGCGCCACCCCCGGTGCTGCTTGCGGTGGAACGCACGGTGCCGTTCGAAGCCGCGGCGCAACTGATGGTGGCGCTCACCCAAGCGGGGATCACGGACGCACGGTTTTTGCTCGATCCCGCCTCTCCTTGATGGTGGAATCGGATTTGGCGCCGCATCGCACTGTTGACTTGGGCAGCGGTTTTCCCGATAATGAACCGACGCGTGACGATAGCGGCGAACCTTCGCCGCACGGGAAGTCCGGTGCAAATCCGGCGCAGCCCCCGCTACTGTGAGCCTGACTGACGCGACACGATGCCACTGGAGCAACCGCTCTGGGAAGGCGTCGCGGCAGGGCGACGGCAAGCCAGGAGACCGATCGTGACGCGCAAACCCAACTGCGCCGCGGGGTGACGGCACGTGGGATAGCGTCATCGTACTCCGTATTCACGGTTTCGCTGTTTCCCCCGAGCGCAGAATTTTCGTAACGGCATGGCTCGGAGGGAAGCACGATGCATATCGAACCTGGACTCTTGACCGGGGCCAAGATGGCCCTCTCCTACCTCACTGGCACGGCCGCACTCTTCGGCGCGGCGCGCTCTGTCTGGACGACGCTGTTCGTTTCCGAACGCGTGGTTCCGGCGTTTGCACACTTCCTGCGCTTTTTGGTGCGCAGCGTATGCGCGTTCGCGATCGCATTTGCGGCGTTCGAACTGCTGCCACACCCCGCGGTGGGCGTTTCCGAAGTGCACCTCATCTTGGGCAGCACGCTCTTCTTGCTCTTTGGCGTTGCCCCGGCAGCGGTCGGTTTGGCCACGGCGTTGCTCGTTCAGGGCCTCTTCTTCGCCCCGTACGATCTGCCGCAATATTTCGCGAACGTCACCACCCTTCTCGCCCCGCTCTTTGCCGTCGCGGCGGTCGCAAAACGGACCATCGCGCCGCACACCCCCTACACCGATTTGCGCTACCGTGACGTGTTTCGTCTCTCCCTCACGTACCAGGGTGGTGTGGTGCTGTGGGTCGCGTTCTGGGCCTTCCTGGGACTGGGTGCACAAGCGTGGCAGCAGATCGCGACCTTTGGTGCTGCCTATTTGAGCGTCTTGGTGGTCGAACCGGCGCTCGATTTGGCGCTCCTTGCCGCAGCGAAACACGCCAAACCGTGGCTCGGCGAAGACACGCTCTTTACCGCTCGTCTGCATCGCGCCGCGTAACGGTCGCGCACTGGTAGGTAACACCCCGTGTCTTTGCCACCGCTTAGCCCCTGCCCCGGCACCGTCTGGTTCGTCGGGGCGGGCCCTGGCGACCCAGAACTCATTACCGTCAAAGGGCAGCGGCTGCTCAGTGAAGCCGGCGCGGTGCTCTACGCCGGTTCGCTCGTCGACGAGGCGGTCGCGCGCTACGCACCGCAGTCGGCCGAAATTGCCGATTCGAAAGGTATGACGCTCGAGGCGATCGCCGAGTGGCTGACCACACGGGCGCAACGCCACGCTACCGTGGTGCGGCTCCAAACAGGGGATCCCACGCTCTACGGCGCACTCACCGAAATGGCGCGGCTGCTCGACGCAGCAGGTGTCCCATGGCGCGCGGTGCCAGGCGTTTCGTCGGCGTTTGCCGCTGCCGCGGCAGCCGGTGAATCCCTCACGCTGCCAGAGGTCACCCAGACGGTGATCTTGACCCGTGCGGAAGGACGAACCCCGATGCCGCCGCGCGAACGGCTCGAGGCGCTCGCCGCGCACCAAGCCACGGTCTGTCTCTTTCTGTCGATCACACTGACGCGGGAAATCGAACGCGCCTTCCTTGCCGCCGGCTGGGCGCCGGAGAGCCCGGTGCTGGTGGTCCACAAAGCGTCATGGCCGCAAGAGCGGATCGTCCGCACCACCTTGTCCGAACTCAGCACCGCTTGCCGCGCCGCAAAGATCGTCTCGCAAGCGATGATCATCGTTTCGCCAGCGCTCGGTGCGCGACAATGGGACGCTGCCCCCCGCAGTAAGCTCTACGACCCAACCTTCACCCACCGCTTTCGTCGTGCAGACAAGGCACCCGAAAAACCCAACGGAGGAGCGTCGTGAGCCCTTCCGCCAACCCCGTCGTCCTCATCGTCGGCCACGGTTCGCGTGAACCCGCAGGCAACCATGAAGTCGAGCAGTTCGCCGCAGCCGCCCGCAAACGCCATCCGCACCACACCATCCTCACCTGCTTCATCGAGTTTGCCGAAGTGCTTTTGCCCGAAGGGTTGGCCCATGCTGCCCAAACCGCACGCGCGGCAGCCCCAGAGGCAGCGACAGTTTTGGTAATCCCCCTCATCATCAACGCCGCGGGTCACGTCAAGATGGAGATCCCGCAAGCCGTCGCCCAAGCCGCACGCGCCTTTCCCGACGTCACATTCACCATCACCCCGCAAGTGGGAACCGGCGACGAACTCTTTGCCGCGCTTCAAGGCGAACGCAAGCGTGCGATGCGCCGCCTGGCGATGCCCGATCCGCAGACCACAGGGGTGATCCTATTGGGGCGCGGTTCGAGTGACCCCGGGGCAAATGCCGAATTGGCGAAACTCGCGCGACGCCTTTTCGAAGCGACCGACCACGAACTGGTCGACCTCGCCTTCACCGGTGTCACCTACCCGCGGCTGGAACGGGTTGCGCAGCGCTTCGTCACCTGGGGCATGACCCAGATCATCGTGCTGCCGGTCTATCTCTTCACCGGCGTTTTGATCGAACGGATCCGCGCGCAGGTGGCGCGTCTCGAGCGGCAATATCCCACCGTCGCGTGGGCGCTTGGTGATTACCTCGGGTTTCGCCCTGAGATCGCCGCCTGGTTCGACGGACTCCTCACCCAACCGCACGAAACGCTGCCGACGCTCGCCTGCACCGGGTGCAAATACCGCACATTTGCGCTCGCACACGGGCTTGGCCATCATCACCACGATCATCACGACCACCATCTCCACCACCACCGTGGCGTTCACGAACCCCACGACCACCCCCATCACAAAAACGGCCCCGATCTCCACTTCCACACTGAGCAACTCCAGGAACAAGTATGACGAACCCGTTACCCACTCCGCGTGTTACCGAACAACTTACCGCTGCCGGTGCCGCAATCGAGCACGAATCGTTCGCGATCATCGACCGTGAAGTGGGCGCCCACGCCTACCCTGCGCACGAATGGCCCGTGGTGCGACGCATGATCCACGCCTCGGCCGACTTCGAAATGAACGGGCTTGTGCAGTTTCATCCCGAGGCGGTCTCCGCCGCGATCGCAGCGATACGGCGCGGCGCCTCCTTCATCGTCGACGTCGAGATGATCCGTGTTGGGCTCTCGAAACCTCGGCTACAGCACTTCGGCATCGAAGTGCATGAGTTCATCTCGGATCCCGAAGTGATCGCCGCGGCAAAAGCGGCGAATACCACACGTGCGGTGATGGCGATGCGCCGTGCCGCCGAACAGGGCCTCTTGGCCGGTTCGGTCGTCGCGATCGGGAACGCCCCCACCGCGCTCCTCGAAGTGGTTCGACTCATGGAAGCCGGGCAAGCACAGCCGGCGGTGGTCCTGGGTATGCCTGTCGGGTTCGTCTCCGCCGCCGAATCGAAAGAGGCACTGATTGCCAGCAACCGTGCCCCGTGGATCGTCGTGCGCGGGCGCAAAGGGGGATCGACGTTGGTGGTTGCGGCACTTCACGCATTGATGGCGCTCGCGGAAACGGCGGATTCGGAACGCTGAAGGAATCGCGCGCTGTGACCGGCCACGCAGATCCCAACGCCAAGCGGCGCGCCCACCGCGGTCGCACCGGATTCACCACCGGCGCGTGTGCCGCCGCAGCAGCGCGTGCGGCGGCACAAGGGTTACTCACCGGCGCGATCCCGGATGCGATCGAAACCAAGCTCCCCAACGGGCAACGCGTCGTCTTCCCCATCCACGAAAAGCGCCTTTATCCCGACGGACGCGCCACCGCGGTCGTGATCAAAGACGCAGGAGACGACCCCGACGTCACCGACAAAGCGCCCATCACCGCAACCGTTGCCTGGGTCTCCGTCCCTGGCCTTTTCGTGGCTGCTGGCGAAGGGGTTGGCATCGTCACGCGCCCTGGCATTGGTCTTCCCGTGGGCGAACCCGCGATCAACCCGGTGCCGCGGCAAAATTTGTGTGAGAATCTGAGCGAACTGTTGGGTGCAGCACCTCCAGCCACCTGCGCCGCGCTACCCACTTCCCCCCTTCCCGAACGCGCTGTCTGCCTGACGCCGGAACTTCCGAACTGCGCGGACCACGGTCTTCTCGTCACCATCGCAGTGCCTGGGGGCGAAACGCTTGCCAAACGCACGCTCAACCCGCGTTTGGGAATCGTGGGCGGCATTTCGATCCTGGGAACTACCGGCATCGTTCGCCCATACTCCACCGCGGCGTTTCGCGCAAGCGTCGTCCAAGCGATCGGGGTTGCGCGTGCCCAAGGGTGTGACACCGTCGTATTGACCACCGGTGGGCGCACCGAAAAGGCGATGATGGCGCTGTGGCCGGAGCTGCCCGAAGCGGCGTTCGTCCAGATGGGGGACTTCGTCCGCACCGCGTTCGATGCCGCGCGCAAAAACGGGATCCGCCACCTGATCATCGGCGCGATGGTCGGCAAACTCACCAAAATGGCGCAAGGAATGCCCGTCACCCACGCCGGAAAAGGGGAGGTAGATCGCACCTTGCTTGCCGACTGCGCGCGGGCCGTCGGCGCGCCGTCCGCCCTGGTTGCTGAGATCGCCGCCGCCGAAACGGCCCGTTTTGCCGCAGAACGATTGGCCGAACTTGGCCTCGACGTCGCGTTTCACTCGGCGCTTGCTGCACGCGCCTGGCACACGCTCAAAACGAAATATTGGCCGGGGTCGGCTCGGCGGCTCACCATCCAAACCGTCGATTTTGCCGGCAATGCGGTGGCGCGCATCGATGAATCCACAGCGCCGCAGTGGCTTGCAGAATGGGAGGAACGATGAATCCGACCGTCATCGGCTGGCTACCCGGAGAACCGCTTCTGCCCGCAGTCACCGACGCGCTGGCACAGGCCACCCTCGTTTTCGGGGCGAAGGGGTTTGCCCCGCTTGCCGAACGGTTTGCGCCCAACGCCCATTTCGAACCGTTCGAAGCGTGGCTCGCGCAACTGCCAGAGCGGTGCGCTCGTGCGATCGTACAAGGAGAACGGGTGGTCGTTGCGACCACGGGGGATCCCCTCTTTCACGGCGCAGCGGCCGCACTGCTTGCGCACTTCGGTCCCGACGCGGTCACGGTGCTGCCTGAGCGCAGTTCGGTCCAACTGGCCTGTGCGCGTCTGGGTATCCCCTGGCACAACGCCACGCTCGTCTCCGCGCACGGCAAAGTACGCGAACCGTGGTCGTGGAAGAACGCTCCCCACCATCCGTTGCGCCCCGTGCTCGTAGCGGCTGCGCACAACCGATCACCGATCGTCGCATTGACGGCGCCCGGTGCTGGCGCAACCGAAATCGCCAGTGCGCTCACCGAGCTATCCCTGGCGCATCGGTACCGCATCAGCGTCGCTGCGCGCATCGGGCTCGACGGCGAAGCGCTGTGGCGCGATCTCGAACCGTCGCAGGCTGCCGCAACCGCGTTTCCCCACCCGCACATCGCGATCTTGACCAGCACCACCCCCGGCACCGAAGCGGCTTTCGGCTGGGACGACGACGCTTACGCCCAACGACAACCGGAAAAAGGGCTGATCACCAAACGGGAAGTGCGCGCGGTGGCGCTTGCGCTTCTTGCCCTCACCCCACACGACACCGTCTGGGACATCGGCGCCGGGTCGGGCAGCGTCGGCCTCGAAGCGGCCCGCCTCACCCCCGAAGGGGCGGTATGGGCATTCGAAAAAAACGCAGACGACGTCGCGATCGCCCTGACCAACGCGCGCCGCTTTCACGCGGCCAACTGGACGATTCGCCACACCAAAGCGCCCGCTGGGCTCGAGGAAGCCCCCGACCCCAACGCGGTCTTCATCGGCGGCTCCGGTGGCGAACTGGCCGAACTCCTGACCTACTGTTGGCAACGCATCGCCCCTGGCGGACGGCTCATCGCCACCTTCGTGACCCTGGAAAACTTGGCTACCGCCACCGCGGCGATGACCGCACTCGACGCCCCGTGGCACGCCACCCAACTGTGGGCGGCACGCACCAAACCCATCCTGGCGATGCACCGCTTCGCCGCCGAAAACCCGGTCTGGCTCGTTGCGGCGACGAAGGAGCCATCATGACTGTTTCGCCACACTTCCTGTCTGAGACCACACCTCCAGCCGCCGCAACGACCGAGGCGCTGGGCACCCTTTACGGAATCTCGCTTGGCCCCGGCAACCCGGATTGGATCACCCGCGGCGCATGGCGCATCCTCACCGGCACGGCACGGTGGGCCTATCCGGTACGCAAACAGGGTGGCGAATCGGTCGCGCTGACGATCGCGAACCGGGCAGGCTTGACCACCCCGGCGGACGCGATCGAACTCCATTTCCCGATGAGCCACGATCCCCTTGTCCTCACCAGGGCGTGGGCCCGCGCCGCGGAGGCGATCCTACCCACCCTGCTTGCGGGTCGCGACGTTGCGGTTCTTGTCGAAGGCGACGCCTCGACCTACGCCACGTTCCAATATCTGGCTGCGGCCGTGCGCGAACGCGCCCCCCGGATTCGCGTCGACACCCTACCCGGCGTCAATAGCTTCACTGCTGCCGCGGCAGCCGCAGCGATTCCCCTTGCTGCACAGGAAGAACGCATCGCGGTGCTTCCCGCCAACTATGGTTTGTCACTCATCGAAACGGTCTTGCCCCACTTCGAGACCCTGATCCTGCTCAAAGTCAAACCCCTCTGGCCTACGCTCGTTGCCTGGCTCAGCGAACGGTCGTTGCTTGCGCATGCGCTCCTTGCGGAACGGATCGGCATGCCCGACGAACGCATCCTTCGCGGCGAAGCGCTTCACGACCTTGCCGACGCCACGCTCAGTTACCTCGCGCTCCTCATCCTGCGTAACCCCAACGCGACGCCGGTCGGCGAACGCATTCGCGGCTGTCGCAAAAAGACCGCGGCATCTCCACGCACCAGCGTGACCGTTCCCGCATCCGAAGCGAAACCCCATGAATCCCACGCCGCTGTCGCAAGCCCCAGGAACCCAGGCCCCCAGTAACGCCACGATGACACCAACGATGCCCCCCAAGCCAACGAACCCGACGCCAGAAGCCCCGACTCAAACATCTCCCAACCAAGCTGCCATCTGGCAAGCGGCGCGCAGTACGTTCGCCGCCCCTGCGTTCGTCGCGATCACCCGCCACGGCGCTCAGACCGCGGCCCGCGCGCGCGCCGCGGTCGCCCCACACGCACCGCTCTACCTCCCCGAAAAATATGCCGCAACGCTTGGCGAAGCGGCTCATATTCGCCCCTACGCCAGCAAAACGGCGGACGCGATCGCGACGCTGTGGCAGCAACACGACGCCCTTGTCGCGGTCGTCTCACTGGGTGCGATCGTCCGCCTCATTGCGCCGCTCCTTGCCGACAAAAACCGCGACCCAGCGGTCGTCGTGATCGACGACTCCGGCCGCTTCGTCATCCCCGTGCTCTCGGGCCACTTGGGTGGCGCCAACGCGTTGGCGCAAGCGATTGCCGAAGCGCTGGGAGCCACCTGTGTGCTCACCACCGCATCCGACAGCCAGAAAAGCCTTGCGGTCGACCTTTTGGGCCGCGAACTCGACTGGCGCTTCCAAGCCAGCCACGACACGGTCGTCCATGTCTCGGCTGCCGTCGTCAATGGGGACCCCGTGCTCCTGTGGCAAACGTGCGACCACGACCGCGACTGGTGGTCCCACCACGCCGGCGGCCGCCGCGGCATACCACTGCCCCAACACATCCACGTGCGGCACGTTTCGCCGGACAGCCCCTTTCCCAGCGAACTCGCCAACCACTTCCGCGCGCTCCTTTGGGTGGGTCGCATCCCACCCCCGCCGCAGGTCCGCGCAGCGTTCCCAGAACGGCTCATCCATTACGCGCCGCCGGAGCGGATCGACCGCACCCGCGTTGCCGTCGGTGTCGGTTGCGACCGGGGCACCCCTGCGGAAACGATCGCCACGGCCCTGCAGGAAGCGTTGGCACGTCTGCCCGAACCGGCCACAATCGTCCATTGCGCGTCGATCACCCTGAAGCGCGACGAATCGGGGTTACACGAAGCGTTGGCGCCCTACCTTCACGCTGGCGCCAGCCTCTCGTTCTACCCGCCCGAAGCGCTCGCCGCGATTCCGGTTCCTTCCCCTTCGGAGACGGTGCGCCGTTATACCGGCACCCCTTCGGTTGCCGAAGCGGCGGCGCTGCTCGCAGCGGGGTGGCGCGCATCGACCCTGGCCGAACATCCGGGCTACCCGATGCTCCCGGTGGAAAAACTGCGCCGTCGCGGCAGTGACGGGCGCAACGTCACCATCTCCCTCGCCTACTGTTACCAACCCCCTGAAGGAACGAAACCCGATGGCGCAACCCGCAACGCATCCGAACGCGACGTGTACCGCTCGCTTTGCTCTGAACCCCGCTGAAGGAGCTAGCGTATGAGTACCAAAGGAACGCTCTATCTCGTCGGCATCGGCCCTGGGAGCGAAGCGCACATGACCGATGCCGCGCGCGCAGCGATCGCAGCGGCCGATGTGGTGATCGGCTACGTCACCTATTTGCGGCTCGTTGCCGATCTCACCGCCGGGAAAACGATCATCAAAAAAGGGATGACCGAAGAGATCGACCGCGCACAAGAAGCGATCGCATACGCCCGACGCGGACACACCGTCGCGTTGATCTCCTCCGGGGACGTCGGCATCTACGGCATGGCTGGCCCCACCTTCGAAGCGCTTTTGGCCAGCGGCTGGCGCCCCGATGCCGAAGCGGATATTCAGGTCGAGGTCGTACCGGGCGTCACCGCGCTCTCTGCGGTCGCGGCTCTTGTCGGCGCACCGCTCACCCACGACTTCTGCGCGATCTCGCTTTCTGACCTCCTAACGCCGTGGCCGGTGATTGCCCGACGCATCGCCGCCGCTGCCGCCGCCGACTTCGTCGTCGCGCTCTACAACCCCAAATCGGGACGACGCACCCAGCAGATCGTCGAAGCGCAATGGCTGCTTTTGCAACACCGTGCCTCCACCACACCAGTAGCCATCGTCAAATCGGCATACCGCAAACGGCAGCAGATCCAGATGACGACGCTTGCCGAAATGGCCGAATGCGAAATCGGTATGCTCTCGACCGTGCTTGTGGGCAACAGCAACACCTTCGTCGCGCACGGAAAAATGGTCACACCGCGCGGCTACGGCAACAAATACGCCGCCGACGGTACCCCGTTACCCGGCGAACGCCCGGCACACTCGCTCTCGCAGGGGCTCAGCGGCACGATTGCCGCGATTCAAACTTCCCCAGCCAGCAACGAAGCGCTCGCGGCCCAACTGCAGTTACCGCTTGCCTACATCGAACGGCTCCGCACCTTGTCACCGCACCCGAGCACGTCCGGAGATGATCGCTAACGCTTTCGCTCCCGCTGAACGCGCTGCGGTCTACCGCGCGATTACCGAACGGCGCGACGTGCGCCGCCACTTTCTCCCCGACCCCATCCCGGAACCGCTTCTGATGCGCCTCTTGGACGCTGCGCACCATGCCCCTTCCGTCGGATTTTCCCAACCGTGGGAATTTGTCATCGTGCGCGACCCACAAACCAAAGCACGGGTGCACGCCGCATTTGCCAAAGCCAACGAAGAAGCCGCAATGCGCTTCAGCGGCGAACGGCGCACCCGCTATCGCCAACTCAAACTCGAAGGGATTCGCGAAGCCCCGATCAACCTCCTGGTTGCCTGCAACCGTCGCCGCGGCGGCCCCGTGGTACTCGGTCGCACCCACCAGCGTTCGATGGATCTCTTCTCCTGCGTCTGCGCGATCCAAAACCTCTGGCTGGCGGCGCGCGCCGAAGGGATCGGCGTCGGCTGGGTCAGCATCATTCGGCGCCAAGCACTCCGAGAGATCTTTCATTTGCCCCACCACGTCGTCCCGATCGCCTATCTCTGCCTGGGATGGGTGCGCGAATTCCTTCCCGAACCGGAATTGCAGCAAGTCGGTTGGGCCAAGCGCGACCCCCTTTCAGACCACCTCCACTGGGAGCGCTACGCAGCACCAGCGAACGAATTGGGTATCATCGACGGATCGACGCCACAGGAGTAACCGCAAAATGGCTCAGCTCGACGACACCGACCGGCAGACCCTCGAAACCGTTCTGTTTCCGCGCGGCTGGCAACGCGACGGCGAAACACTCAAACGCACCTACCGCTTTGCCGACTTTGTCCAGGCGTTCGGCTGGATGAACCAAGTAGCACTCGTTGCCGAACGGATAAACCACCACCCCGAATGGCGCAACGTCTGGAACCGGGTCGAAGTCACCCTCACGACCCACGACGCCGGTGGCCTCACCGCGAAGGACGTCGCGCTTGCCCAAGCGATGGAACAACTCGCGATGCCGTTCTTGGCCGACCGCACCGCGTAGCGTCAACCGATGCCGCCGACACCCAGCGCCCAAGCAACCGTCCACCTCATTTTGGGGGGCGCCCGCTCCGGCAAGAGCCGCTACGCCGAATCGCTCGCGCACGCCGCCCCGCCCCCCGTTGCGTACCTCGCAACCGCCCATGCGGGCGACGACGAAATGGCGACGCGCATTGCCCACCACCGCGCGCAGCGACCGAACACGTGGCACACGATCGAAGCGCCCTACCACCTGAGCAGAGCGCTCGACGCAGCGCTCACCAACGCCAACACCGTCGTGATCGACTGCCTCACCCTCTGGCTGAGCAATTGGCTGCTCTGGTGGGAAACGGCATGGTCTCCCCCGCACGCTCTGCCACCGACACCACGAGACGCCTCCGATGTCACCCGGCGCGCAGCGTGGGAAGCCGAACGCGCCGCGCTCTTGGAAAATCTCGCCAAAGCGGCCCCGCACCACACGATTCTTCTCGTGGCCAACGAAGTGGGGCTGGGCATCGTCCCCAACGACCCCCTCGCTCGTCACTTCCGTGACGAAGCGGGCTGGCTCAACCAGGCGGTTGCGGCCGTTGCCACCCGGGTTACCTTCGTCGCTGCAGGACTTCCCCTCCCGCTCAAATCCTGAAAGGAACACCCATGCGCCCAACACCCGCGCCGATCGACGAAACCCTGGCCCCCAAACTCCAACACAAAATCGACCGCAAAACGAAACCCCTGGGTGCGCTGGGGCGGCTCGAAGCGGTGGCGTTGCAACTCGGATTGATCCAGAACCGCCTCGACCCAAGCGCGCACCACCCCTACGCCCTCGTCTTCGCCGCCGATCACGGCCTCACCCGTGCCCACCCGGTCTCTGCCTACCCCCGTGAAGTCACCTGGCAGATGGTGCTGAACTTCCTCGCAGGGGGCGCTGCGATCAACGTCTTTTGCCGCACCTTCGGCATTCCGCTGAAAGTGGTCGACGCTGGGGTCGACCACCTCTTCACACCGCACCCCGATCTCATCGACGCGAAACTCGCTTTTGGCAGCAACGATGCGGTCACCGCACCCGCGCTGGGCTTGGAACTCGCCCACCGCGCCGTCGCCACCGGAGCGGAAATCGTCAACCGCCTACCGGATTCCCTCGACGTCCTGATCCTGGGCGAAATGGGGATCGGCAACACCGCTACCGCCACCCTCTTGTTGCACTGCTTCACGGGGTTGCCGCTTGCCACGCTGGTCGGTCGCGGCACAGGGCTCGACGACGCCGGCGTCGCGCGCAAACGCGCCGTGCTGGAAACCGCATTGGCGCGCGGCGGCATTTCTTCGGACCCGTGGCAGATCCTCGCCGAATATGGCGGACTGGAAATCGCCCAAATGGCGGGCGCGATGCTCGCCGCCAGCGAACGCCGCGTCGCGGTGCTGGTCGACGGCTTCATCGCCACCGCAGCGGCCGTCACGGCGCTGGCGATCACCCCCGAAATCCGCCCCTACCTGATCTTCACCCACTGCTCGAACGAACAGGGACACCGCGCCGTGCTCGACCACCTGGGCGTATCGCCCCTCCTTGACCTCGACCTGCGGCTGGGCGAAGGGACCGGCGCGGCGCTCGCCTACCCGCTCGTACAAGCCGCCGCCGCGTTTCTCAACGAAATGGCGAGCTTCGAATCGGCTGGCGTCGCCGACCGCGCGTGAACCGCTATCAGCAAATGCCGCCCCGCTGGATGCGTTCTTTACACCGTGAATGGAGGCGCTTCGCGCAAGCGCTCCGCTACTTCACGCGCTTACCCTGCCCAAGCGCCGGGCGCTATCGCGCCGCGCACGTTCCGCGCACCCTGCCCTATTTTCCCTGGGTCGGACTCATCGTAGGGGGACTGAGCGCAGGCGCGTACCTCGTCGCTTCCACCCTTTTCGCCAGTGCCTCGCTTGCGGCGCTCTGCGCCCTAGCAACCCACCTTATCGTCACAGGCGCATTTCACGAAGACGGACTGGCCGACACCGTCGATGGCTTTGGCGGCGGCTACGATACAATTCGCGTTCTTGCCATCATGAAGGATTCTCGCGTCGGCACGTTCGGCGCAGTCGCACTGTGGCTGGCATTGACCCTGCAGTGGCAGGCGCTCACCCTGCTGGGCAGCGCCCATGGTGTTTTCGCCGTCTGCAGCGCGCTCGTCGCTGCCCATGCGGCTGCCCGCTTCATCGTTCTCATACCGATGACGCGCCTGCCCTATTTGCGTTCCGCCGATGGCAGCAAGGCCTACCCCTTCGCCGCCGCCAAACTGACTCGCGGCGAATGGGCGAAAGCGGGACTGGCGATCGTACTGCCCTTAGCCGCGCTGCCGCTTGCGGTGGCATCGGGCATGATCGCCGGCATCGGGCTTGGTGCCGGCTACTGGATCTGGCGCACCGACAAGCGCTTGGGCGGCTTTACCGGTGACGTGCTCGGCGCGATCGAATCGACGGCCTTTACCACAGGATTACTAGGAATTTTGTGCGCATGGAACTCTATTTGATCCGACACCCCAAAACGGCAGCACCCGACGGCGTCTGCTACGGCCAGAGCGAATGGCCACTCGCGGAAGACCCGGAAGCGGTCGCAGCGCGCCTCACGCCACTGCTGCCCGAACACTTCCACCTCTACAGCAGCCCCAGCGAACGGGCCGCGGAACTCGCCCGCGCGTTGGGCCGTCCGTCCTACGACGACCGGTTATTGGAAATCGATTTTGGCGAATGGGAAGGCGTCCCGTTTGCGACGATCGACCCCGAGCTCATCGCCCGGTGGGCGGCGAACCCGTTCGGCTTCCAGCCCCCCGGCGGCGAATCGGCCGCCGAAATGGCGATCCGCGCGCTCGAATGGTGGCAGGAGACGCGCGAACGCCGTCTCGACGTCGATGCCATCGTCGTCGTCGCCCACGCCGGCCCGTTGAAAGCGATTGCCGGACACCTCTTGGGGCTGCCGCGCGAACGGTGGCTCGCACTCGACTTTGCCTGTAGTCACGCCACCCGCATCGACGTCGCACCCTGGGGCGCGACACTGAAATGGTTCAACCGCTAGCCTTTTCCCCATGCACGCGCGGCCACGCACCGTCGTCCAGATGTTACCGGCGCTCCACTCGGGGGGCGTCGAACGCGGTACCGTCGAGATCGCCGAAGCGCTGGTTGCCGCGGGGCACCGGGCGATCGTGATCGCCGACGGGGGCCGCTACGCCGACCATCTGCGCGCGATCGGCGCAGAATGGATTCCTTGGCCCGTAGGCAAAAAGTCAGTCGCCACCCTCTGGCGTTTCGTTCCCAAAGTGCGCGACCTCCTCATGCGCGAGCGGGTCGATATCCTCCACCTGCGCTCTCGCTTCCCTGCCTGGGTCGGTTACCTCGCCTGGCGTCGCATTCCACCCGCTTTGCGTCCCCGGCTGGTGACCACCGTGCACGGCTTCTACTCCGTGAACCGCTACAGCGCCGTGATGACCCGCGGCGAAACGGTGATCTGCGTCTCCGAAGCAATCCGCCGCTACGTGCTCCGCCACTACCCGAGAACCGACCCGGCGCGTTTGGTCGTCATCCCACGCGGCATCGACCCGGCTGCCTATCCGCGCGGCTACCGCCCTGATCCCGACTGGTTCACCCAGTGGTACGCGCAGTTCCCGGAAACCCGCGGCAAACGTTGGGTGACCCTCCCCGCGCGGCTCACCCGCTGGAAAGGACAAGCGGAACTGCTGACGGTGTGGCGGGAGATCATCGCCCGCCACCCGGACGCGCACGCGCTGCTCGTGGGCGGCTACGACGCACGGCGGCGCGACTATGTCGCCGAGCTGCAACAAACCATCCGCGCGCACGGTTTGGAAAACCACGTCACCCTCACCGGCGACCGCCCCGATCTCAAAAACATCCTGGCCGCCTCCACCGTCGTCCTCTCGCTTTCCACCGACCCCGAAGCGTTTGGGCGCACCACTCTGGAAGCGCTGGCCCTGGGTACGCGCGTCATCGGCTACCATCACGGCGGCGTTGCCGAGCAACTCGCGGCGATCTACCCCGAAGGGTCGGTTGCCGTGGGCGACCAAACCGCGCTTGCCCGCCAGATCCGCGCCGCGCTCGACGGTACGCTGCCACCGGTGACCCAACCGCTCCCGGAACGCTTCACGCTCGCCGCGATGCAGCACGAAACGCTCGCCCTGTATCAGCGGTTGGCAGAGCGGGTTTCACTGCTGTAACTGAAGTACCCTCACCGGGCTTTGCAATCCACACAAACGCTTACATCGACCCGAAGCAGTGATCGTACTTGCGCTAGTAGCGCAAACCATGCTTTGCCTACCCAGGGCAATCGCATGCAGTCCACTGTCGTGGACTGCATGCGATTGCCCTAGGGACACACTGATTTATTCGCAGATCGATGGGCCGAACTCATCCCTGACATGCGAGAATTGAAGTACTGACATTTGATAGGCACTTGACGATGCAAGCGAGCTTTTCCGAACTTGAATATGCGAGCAAGAAGAAAGTGACGCGGCGCGACCGGTTTCTTGCCGAAATCGATGCGGTAACGCCTTGGTCGGCGCTGGTGGCTGAGATCGAACCGTTCTACCCGAAGGGAACCGGACGAGGCCGGCCGCCGATTGGCGTGGAACGCATGCTGCGCATGTATATTGCCCAGCAGTGCTTCGGATTGTCCGATGAAGGGATCGAAGACGCCATCTACGACAGCCAGGCCATCCGGCGCTTCGTTGGCATCGACCTGTCGCGGGAGTCTGCGCCCGATGCCACCACCCTGCTCAAGTTTCGCCGCCTGCTGGAAACGCACCATCTGACCGAGCGCATCTTTGCTGCCATCAATACCGTGCTGGCGCAGAAGGGTTTGATCCTCAAGGAAGGCACGGTCGTTGATGCCACGATCATCGCCGCACCGTCCTCGACCAAGAACCGAAGCGGCAAGCGCGATCCGGAAATGCATCAAACCAAGAAGGGCAATCAGTGGTACTTTGGCATGAAAGCCCACATTGGCGTCGATGCCGAAACCGGCATCACCCACACGCTGGTGACCACCCCGGCCAACACCAATGATGTCACCCAAGCCCATGCCCTGCTGCATGGAGAAGAGAAAGTGGCCTTTGGCGATGCGGGCTACCAGGGCGTCGAGAAGCGGCAAGAGAACCGCAACGGCAAGGTTCGATGGGAAGTCGCGATGCGTCCGGGCAAACGCAAGGCGCTGCCGAAGACGGCGATGGGCAGGTTGATCGACAAGATCGAGCAACTCAAGGCAAGCGTGCGTGCCAAGGTCGAGCACCCGTTTCACATCGTCAAGAACCTCTTCGGCATGAAGAAGGTACGCTACAAGGGATTGGCGAAGAACACTGCGCAGCTCTACACGCTCTTTGGGTTGGCGAATCTGCTGATCGCCAAGCGGCAATTGTTTGCGCTCAACGCCCAAGGTGCGTCCTGAGAGGGGCGAAATGAGGAAATTCGCCGAGAAACGAGGCGAAAGCCAGCCGAAAATGGCGGCAAAAAAGACATTTCTTGCCCACCGAGGTGTCAATGTCGAAGGGATACGGTCAATCTCGCTCATTTCCAGTCAAATGCTGATTTGTTCAGCGTGTCCTTAGTAGTCAGTCGGTGTGACGCAACGGAAAGCGAAAACCCCGTCAACAAGAGCCAAACAACGGGAAGCCACTGTACCGTCAAAAGCACAGGCTGGGATTGAACAGGAAATGCGTAAGCAGCCAATGCTATTGCCCATGGTGCGCATTTTTGACGGGCTGTCACATCTGATCGTAGAAAAAGGGTCACCCCCAACACAATCATGGCAAGCAACCACAGTAGCCCCATTACCCCCATCTCAGCCCATAGTGCGAAATAAAGGTGATGCGCATGGAATGGATCACTGTTGTGAAAGACATCGTTCTCATCAGAATATTGCGCATAGACATGTCGATACTGCTTGGCGCCCACACCCAGAAAGGGGTGATCGTTCCCCATTTTTACGGCATTTCGCCACAACTCCCAACGATAAGTTAGGATTTTATCCAACGCCTTGTCAGCTTCTTGTTCATTTCCCGATTGGATAGCATGAATGACCGAAAGGGTCCCTTCATAAGTATTGATCGCACGAACTGTCAAGGGCTTACTCAGTCCAACCGCCAACGCGCCAATGATCAGCACACCAACTCCCACAACGACCAAAAACCTTTTTGGCCAAAACCAAAAAATCGGAATTGAAGTCAAAAGTAGCAACACGAAAGAACTACGGAATCCCGAGAGCAAAACTAGCCACACAGTCAAAAACCACAGTCCAAGCACGAACGCATATTTCCTCCGCAGTGGCCAAGCAGCAAAAGGAAAAAGCATCGCAAGAAAACTGGAAAACCGGATCGAATCAGGGAAAGGGCCTACAAGCCTACCCTCATAATAAGACTGATTATAAGGAACCCCAATCAAATCATAGCCAAAAGCATACTGAAACAATCCATCCACAAGAAAAACAAAAAAAGTCAGCGCCAAAACCTTCCGCAAAATTTCGCCAACATCGGGCAATCGAGTTGCAGCCCAACCTACAGCAAGCGTTGCCACAGCAAAACCCAGTGCAATAACGGCATAGCCGATTCCAGCGCTCGGCTTAGGGGCGCCAATCAAAGACAGTGCAATAATGGCAGCGAGCGCGCCCCAAAGATACGCGAACCAAACACTCTCTCTTGGAAAATCTGCCCCACGGTAGCGAAACACAAGCCATAAACTCAGCGCCATCAACAACAGCGCGGGTACCCTGGGGCCACCCGGTAGCGGTTGTGCCCAAACCAATGCAGAAGCCAAAAAAACGACCACGGCTGCGAGACGCCTTTCGGTATCAGCCGTTTTCCACCAATCTACTCTGCGCTGCCAAAATCCAAAAATCACTTCAGAAAACGAAAGCATGCTCACCACCTCACCGCCACTGCTTGATCACCCACATCGGTGGCGCAATATGCGCGCCGCCCGGCAGCCGTTCGAAGGTGCCATCCCCGCTCTTATCCACCAAATAGTAGGGCTCACCGCGCGCAGGCACCACCTTCATCAGATACACCTTACCGCCCACACGGTATTCGGTCACCGTATTCTCCCCTTCCTGCCGAATCACCACCTCGGGTTCGACCAGATCTTCTTCGGTGATCGGCCCAGGGATCGCAGGCGGTGGCGGTGCGTCGGCAAAAACGGTCGGCTCACCACGGTCACGCCCCCCCACATCGCGCTCGGCTCCGCGCTCGCTTTGCTGTCCATCCTGCGCCATTTGGGCCACAGCCCCCTGCCATGCGCCCACGATCGCCAGCAACGCGCCCACCATCCATACTTTCCCAGTCCGCATTGGAATACTCCCTCACAACTGCAACATCAACTGCCGCTCGTGCGGCAACGGTTCGAAACCACGCGTCTCGTAATGTTTGAATATCGCCGCGACGATCGCATCGGGATCATCGATCACTTGCGCAATCAGCAGATCGTCCGGGTCGATCATCCCCTCTCCCGCGAGCTTCGCTTCGAGCCAATCCAAAAAACCTTGCCAGAACGGGCGATGCACCAAAATCACCGGAATCCGGCGGCTCTTCCCGGTCTGGATCAACGTCATCACCTCCAGGAGCTCGTCGAGCGTCCCAAACCCCCCGGGCATCACCACGTACGCCGACGCAAAACGCACGAACATGTACTTGCGCGCAAAGAAATGGCGGAACGTTTGCGAAACATCCTGATAAGGATTGGCGTGCTGTTCGTGCGGCAACTGGATATTGAGCCCAACCGACGGGCTGCGACCGAAAAAGGCCCCCTTGTTCGCCGCTTCCATGATCCCCGGCCCACCGCCGGAAATCACCGCAAATCCCGCATCGGAGAGTTTGCGTGCGATACGTTCGGCCAACTGATAATAAGGATGCTCCGGCGCCAACCGTGCGCTGCCGAACATCGAAACTGCCGGGCGAATCGGCGAGAGGCGCTCGGCCCCTTCGACGAATTCGGACAAAATCCCCAACAACCGCCACGCCTCGCGGCCATTCTCCATGATATCTTTGGGATCATCGACCCCGACAGGCACCTTGTCTCGCAGCGACATCGTCCGCATCACTCCTCTTCGACAACCGCTATGCTACCCTAACGGCCAGCAAAAAGAGAGTGACGCGAGAAGACTCATGACCCGGCTCGTACTCGTCGACGGCAGCAGCTTCCTCTACCGTGCCTTCCACGCGCTGCCCGACCTGCGCACCGCCCAAGGCGAACCCACGGGCGCGATCCGCGGCGTCGTCACCATGCTCACCAGGCTCGAAGCCCGCTTCCCTGCCGAATACCGCGCGTGCGTCTTCGACGCCCCCGGGCCCACGTTCCGCGACGAACTCTTTGCCGAATACAAAGCCCACCGCCCGCCGATGCCGGAAGCGCTCGCAGCCCAGATCGAAACGCTCCACCAACTCGTCCCCCTCATGGGTTGGCCACTGATCGTCGAGCCAGGTGTCGAGGCCGACGACGTCATCGCCACCCTCACTACGCAAGCGCGTGCCCGCGGGTGGGAAGTCGTGATCGCCACCGGCGACAAAGACCTTACCCAGCTCGTTGTTCCCGGTGTCCTCTGGGTCGACACCATGCGCAACGAAACGCTCGACCAAGCAGGCGTCGTCGCCAAATTCGGCGTCACGCCAGCACAAATCCCCGACTACCTCGCGCTTGTCGGTGACAGCGTCGACAACATCCCCGGCGTCGCAGGCTGTGGCCCCAAAACCGCTGCGAAATGGCTCAACCAATACGCCACGCTCGACGAACTCATCGCCCATGCGGACGAAATCGGCGGCAAGGTGGGTGAAAACCTCCGTGCCGCGCGCGAATGGCTCCCCAAAGCACGCGAACTCACCACCGTCAAACGCGATCTCACGCTGCCCTTCACCCTCGACGACCTCGCCACCCGCCCCGTCGACTGGCCCGCCCTCAGCCGTTGGTTCGAACGTCTCGAATTCCGCACCCTCGCCAAACAGTTCGAAGCGCACCTTGGCGCCGCGCTCCACCCTTCCGATACCAACCCTGCCCCTTCCGGCAGCGAAACCTCCGCTCACCCCTCAACCAACCCCGACGCCACCGCTGCTGACGCGGTTCCCCGTGAAACCAGCGCGGCGCACGGCACCCTTCACCAGGAGACCGCCCACCACCTGCCGGAACCGGCACTCGAACCATCTGATGCCGCCGAAGCGCGCCGCGCCCGCTACCGCACCATCGCCACACCGGAAGCGCTCGACGCCCTCGCTCACCGGCTACAGGCCGCCGCCGCGTCCCAAGCGGTCGTTGCGTTCGACACCGAAACCACCAGCCTCGACGCCCGCAACGCCGCGTTGGTCGGCATCTCGTTCGCCTTTGCCGAAGGAGACGCCTGCTACCTCCCGCTTGCGCACCGCAGCCTGGAAGCGACCGAACAACTGCCGCGCGATGCGGTTCGCGCCGCGCTCGCCCCGTGGTTTGCCAACGCATTGGCGCCCAAAGTCGCGCAAAACGCCAAATTCGACCTCCACGTTCTGGCCGCCCACGGCATGCCGGTTGCCGGAACACCGGACGACACGATGCTCATCGATTACGTGCTCGCCAGCGACCGCGAACACGACCTCGACCGTCTTGCCGAACGCGAACTCCACCTTCGTCCCCTCACCTACCAAGCGGTCTGCGGCAAAGGCAAACAAGCGATCTCGTTTGCCGACGTCGAACTCCCCGTCGCCACCCGTTACGCAGCCGAAGACGCCGACCTCACCTGGCGGCTCTACCACCACCTGCGCCCGCAACTCGAAGCCGACGCCAAGCGCAACCGAGTCTATACCCGGATCGAACGACCGCTCGTCCCAGTGCTCACCGCCATCGAAGCGGCGGGCGTCAAAATCGACACCGCGCAGTTGGCCGCCCAATCGGAACGCTTCGCCGCCGAAATCGCGGAATGCGAAACCCGCGCCGCGAAACTCGCGGGCCGCCCCTTCAACCTTGCCTCCCCCAAACAGGTTGGCGAACTCCTCTTCGCGGAACTTGGCCTCAAACCCCCGAAAAAGACCGCGACCGGCCAGGCGAGCACCAGCGAAGAGGCGCTTGCGCTCTTAGCCGAACGGCTCGACCCCAGCACGCGGGAATATCAGCTCATCGCCACACTCCTTGAACACCGGCGGCTGGCGAAACTCAAGAGCACCTACCTCGACAAACTCCCGCGCATGGTCGACCCCAAGACCGGCCGCGTCCATACCACCTTCTCACAAGCGGCGGTCGTCACCGGGCGGCTCTCCTCTTCGGAACCCAACCTGCAGAACATCCCCGTACGCACCGACGAAGGGCGCGCCATTCGCCGCGCCTTCGTCGCCGAACCGGGCTACCGGCTCCTTTCTGCCGACTACTCGCAAATCGAACTGCGTATCATGGCCCACCTCTCCGGCGATGAGACGCTCATTGCCGCGTTTCGCCACGGCGAAGACATCCACCGCCACACTGCCGCCGAACTCCTTGGCAAACCGCCGGAAGCAGTCACCGCCGACGAACGGCGCCTGGCCAAAACCATCAACTTCGGCCTCATCTACGGCATGGGCGCCCCAGGACTTGCGCGCTCGCTCGGTCTCTCGAAAAAAGCGGCCGAAGCCTACATCGCGCAATACTTCGCCCGCTACCCCGGCGTGCACCGCTACATGGAACGCGCCCGCGAACAGGCGCGACAGCAAGGCTACGTCGAAACCCTCTTCGGCCGCCGACTGTGGCTGCGCAACATCCATTCCCGCAACGCCGGTGTGCGCGCCGCCGACGAACGCGCCGCGATCAACGCCCCGATGCAAGGCACCGCGGCGGACCTCATCAAACTCGCGATGATCGACCTCGCCGCAGCGCTCGCTGAACGCCACCCCCACGCGCACATCGTCCTGCAAGTGCACGACGAACTCCTCATCGAAGCGCCGGAAGCCGAATGCGCGGCGGTCGCGCACCTCGTCAAAACACAGATGGAAGGCGTTGCCGACCGCCACGCGGCAGCGTTTGCGATCGAACCGCTCGCCGTCCCGCTCGTCGTCGACGTCGGCATCGGCACCAACTGGGACGAAGCCCATTGAACGCCGTCCCCGATCGCGACCTCGCCCTCTACCGCCGCTTGTGGCGCTACGTCCGCCCCTACTACGGTGCGTGGGCGATCGCCCTCGTCGGCTTCCTGCTCTTTGCCAGCGGTCAGCCGATGCTTGCGGTTGCCCTCAAATACTTCGTCGACGGGCTTACCGACCCGCAACTCGCGCGCGTCACCCTGCCTTGGGGTGAAAGCGTCAACCTGCTGCCGTGGATTCCCCTCATTCTCGTTGCCGTCGCGCTGTGGCAAGGAATCGGCACCTTCTTGGGCCAATACGGCATGGCGAAGGTCGCTGCGGGCGTCGTCCATGACCTGCGCCGCGACCTCTTCGCCCATCTCCTGACGCTTCCCATCGCCTACTTTCGCGACCACGACAGCGGCCGAACCATCTCGCGCCTCACCCACGACGTCACGATGACCACCACCGCGGTCACCGACGCGGTGCGCGTATTGGTCCGCGAAGGACTCACCGTGCTCGCGCTCCTCCTTTACCTCCTGTGGTCGAACTGGCGGTTGACGCTTGCGCTCCTCATCGTCCTGCCGCTCATCGCGCTCGTGGTACGCCACACCCAAAAACGGCTGCGCCAAGCGGCACGGGCACTGCAAGAAGCCGTTGGCGAACTCACCGGGCTTGCCACCGAAACGGTGCGCGCAATCTCCGACCTGCGCGCGTTCGGCGCAGAAACCCGCATCCAAGAACGGTTCGCTGCCGCGAACGACGCCGAAGAGGCGCGACAACAGCGTCTCGCGCGCATCGCCGCTCGGCAAACCGCGTTCACCCAGCTCCTCACCTTCACCGCGATGGGCGTCGTGCTCTGGCTCGTCCTGCAACTGCGCGGCGACGCCACCGTCGGCGAACTGGTCGCCTACGTCTCGGCCGCGGGACTCCTGCCCAAACCGTTGCGGCAACTCTCGGAAGTCGGCAGCCGCTTCGCGCGCGGCCTGGCGGGCGCCGAAAGCGCGTTCCAGCTCCTCGACACCCCGCCCGAACCCGAAACGGGCCACTACGCGCCGCCCCATTCAGCGCCACCACCCGCAGCCGCATCAACGGTTTCCCCTCCCCCCACCTTCGCCGCCGACCCGCGCGCCCCCAGCGCTGCTGCCGACGCGCTCGCCCCAACTCCTGGTGCCGACCGATGCGCACCCAACGCTCCGACCACACCCGGAACCGCCTTCCTGGCACGCAGCACGACTTCTGCCTGCTCGTACGCTCCTGCGGCACACGGAACTGCCCCTTCGCTCCTCACCGCTACACCCCATCACGGCGCCCACGTCGCGTTCGACCACGTCTCCTATCGCTATCCCAACGCCGCCACGCTCGCCCTGGAAACGATCACGTTCGAACTGCGCCCCAATCAGTTCACCGCGCTCATCGGACGCTCTGGAAGCGGAAAATCGACCCTCGTCCAACTGCTGCTACGCTTTGCCGACCCCACTTCCGGAACGATCACCTTCAACGGCGTACCGCTTCCCGAATGGCAACGTGCGGCGCTGCGCCGCCAGATCGCCTACGTCCCGCAAGCCCCGGTCCTGTTCGCTGGGACCATCGCGGAAAACGTCGCGCTCGGCGTCGGTAACGAACCGGTGCCCCGCGACGCGATCATCGCTGCGCTCAAAGCCGCGCACGCCTGGGAATTCGTCGCACCACTGCCGCACGGCATCGATACCCCGATCGGAGAAAATGGCGCACAGCTCTCGGGCGGCCAGCGCCAACGGATCGCGCTGGCTCGCGCCTTCCTCAAACGCGCCCCACTCCTCATTTTGGACGAAGCTACCTCGGCGCTCGACAGCGAAACGGAAGCCGCGGTGCACGAAGCGCTAGAGCAACTCCGCCACCACACCACCCTCCTGGTCATCGCCCACCGCCTCTCGACCATCGAACGCGCCGACACCATCGTCGTTCTGGAAGCGGGCCGCGTCGTCGAAACCGGAACTCACGCAACGCTCTCGCAAAACCGCTCCCGCTACGCGCAACTCCTGGCCGCAACTGCCCCGAACGCCACGCGCACCGCTTCCACCTAGCAACCCGCCGCGTTCTTCCGCTCACGCACCGCACCCTTTCGCGGCACTGCACCACTTTTCCCCAGTGTGACGTCACTACTTTTCCCCAGAGTGGCTATAATTGGCGTCACAGCCTTCCGCACACCGTTACCGCGATGACCTCCGTAATCGACCTCTACGAAAAACTGCGTCTGGCACCCGACGAAACCGCCCGCGCCCGCATCATTGCGGAAGCGTTCGAAGCGCTCGAAAACCGCTACCCCCACCTCGACTACCTGGTGACCACCCGCCACCTCTCAGAAACCGAACTCAAACTCACCAAAGAGATCGAGCAGGTTCGGCTCGACGTCGAGCAAGTCCGCTCCGAACTCAAAGCCACCGAGCTCAAACTCACCAAAGAGATCGAGCAGGTTCGGCTCGAAGTCGAGCAAGTCCGCTCCGAACTCAAAGCTACCGAACTCAAGCTCACCAAAGAAATCGAGCAGGTTCGGCTCGACGTCGAGCAAGTCCGCTCCGAACTCAAAGCCACCGAGCTCAAACTCACCAAGGAAATCGAAGACGTTCGCCTCGAAGTCGAGCAAGTCCGCTCCGAACTCAAAGCCACCGAGCTCAAACTCACCAAAGAGATCGAGCAAGTTCGCCTCGAAATCGTTCAAGCTTCCGAACGCACCCGCAGCGAAACCCTGACCGCGATTGCCGAAAGCAAGGCATCGCTCATCAAATGGAGCTTTCTCTTCTGGCTCAGCCAAATGGGGGCGATCCTCCTCCTGCTTTGGCGGCTCTTCCCCAACCGCGGCGGCTGACGTTGTCCAACCCATGACGCTCATCCCTGCAGCCCCCCAATGGCAGGGCTACCGCGCTACCGCGGATCCAAAACTCCTCGCGGCGCTCACCCCGTTTCGCGGGCACACACCGCTCTGGGTCGTAACCAGCGGCGAAGCGGGCATGCGGGCGCAGGCGCTTGGCCTTGCTGAAGCGCTCGATACCCCCTATACCGAATGGGTGTGGCCTTTGGCGCCGCCCTGGCGCCGCTGGCCTGCCTGCGCGCTGCTGCTCACCTGGCTGCTCCGCCACGCGCTCCCGCGCCGCCGCGACACCACGCCATTTGCCACCGCTTGGCAAACCTTGTGCCGCTACCTGGAAGGCCCACCGCAACAAGCAAAGTGCGCCCCGCCGCACGCGCTCGACTTACCCGCGCTCCACGCGTGGCCGCAAACAGACACCCCTGCACCACCCCGGCTCATCGTCGCGTGCGGCCGTCGCGTGATCGCACCTGTCCTGTGGCTCAAACGCGCCGCGCCCACCCGGCCCAAAGTCCTCTACGTGCAAGACCCGCGCACGCTGAGCGCTCATTTCGACCTCATCGTCGCCCCCGCCCACGACCCGATCCGCGGCGCGAACGTCGTCCCCACCCCCTTTGCGCTACACCGCATCACCCCGGAACGGCTCGCACACGCTGCGGCCATTTGGCAACCGAAATGGGCGCCCTACCCCAAACCGTGGTGGGGACTGGTCGTTGGCGGCCCCAGCCGCTCGGTCCAATGGGACGAAGCGCTGGCGCGAACAGCGATTCGAGCCTGGCTGGAACAGGCACGCGCCGCAGGCGCCACGCTCTTTGCCACCACCGCCCGGCGCACCCCCGCTGCTACCCGAGCGTGGCTTGCTCAGTCCCTGGCCGCAATTTGCCCTGGGAGTCCACCCCCCTTTACCGGCGAAGGGGAAAACCCCTACCTCGCGATCCTCGCGCTCACCGCCCAACGCGCGATCACCAGTGATTCGGTCTCGATGCTCTCCGAAACCCTTGCCGCACCCGGCACCAGCGTGCGGCTCGAAGTCGGAACCTACCGTCCGCGCCTGCAACGCTTTCACCGCGTTTGGGATCAGGGCGCCACACCCAGTGCCGACTCATAGAGCGGTTTAACCAGAGCAAAATCTGCCGCCGCCCGCTACTTCAAACGACCGGCGCCCGACGAGCAAATGCCTTACGCGCTTTGGAAAACCGCCATCGACTCCACATGCCCCGTGTGCGGGAACATGTTCGCAATCCCCGCTGCCACAAGACGATAGCCTTTTTCGTGCACCAAGATCGCCGTGTCGCGCGCCAACGTCCCCGGATGGCAGGAGACATAGACGATGCGGGTGGGCGCCACCTCAGGGGTGATCGCCTTCACCAACGCCGCCGCGCCATCGCGTGGTGGATCGAGCAGCCATTTATCGAAGCGACCGAACCCCGCGAGCGCCGCTTCGGTCATCTCGAAGAGGTTCGCACTATAAAATGCCGTATTGCCGCCCAACCCATGCGCGTCCGCCAGCGCCGCAGCGCGTTGCGTCATCGTTTCGGAACCTTCCACCCCGACCACGGTCGCGCCCGAACGCGCGATCGGCAGCGTGAAATTGCCCAAACCGCTGAACCAATCGGCCACGCGCTCTCCAGCCTGCGGCGCCAACCACTGCACAGCCCGCCGTACCAACGCCCGGTTGATCTGCGGATTCACCTGGGTGAAGTCGCTCGGCAAAAAGGTCAGCGTGACGTCGAATTCCGGGTGGCGATATGCCAACGTCCGGTCATCCGCGGCGGTGAGCGGCGCCATCGTCTGCGGCCCACCCGGTTGCACCCAGACCGCCACCTCATGGGTGCGGCCAAACGCGGCCAACATCGCTTCATCTTGCGCCGTCAAGGGCACCAGATGGCGAAAGACCAGTACGATCGTCCCATCGTCGCCTGCTGCGAACTCGATCTGCGGAATCCGATCGGGACACGACAACCCACCGATCAACCGCCGCAGCTCGGGCAACAGCACCGAGACGCGTTGCGGCAACACGTGGCAGGAGCGCATATCGGCGATATGACTCGAATTCCGTTCACGGAAACCGACAAGCACCCCCCCCTTCTTCGGCACCAGTCGTGCGCCGATGCGCGCCCGATGGCGATACCCCCAGTACGGCCCGTAAAGCGGCGGCAACACCTGCTCCGGGCGCACCCGCGCAATATGCCAAAGCGTGTCTTCCAGCACCCGCTGTTTCGCAGCCACCTGCGCGGAGGCATCGAAATGCTGCATCGCGCACCCGCCACACACCCCGAAATGGGGGCAGCGCGGCGTCACCCGCCAACACGAAGCCCGCTCCACCGCAACCAATTCGCCTTGCGCGTAACTGGCCCGATCACGGGTACGGACGAAACGCACCACCTCCCCGGGCAACGCCCCGCTGATGAACACCGCCTTGCCATCGACGTGCGCGACCCCCCGCCCCTCGAGGTCAAGCGACGCCACCGCCGCGCGTTCGACCGGCGCGGTCGCAGACAACCGCGCTTTACCCATCAACGCAGCTCTTCGTAGAGCATTTCCAAGATCTGCTTCGCAGTGGCGTCGTTCACCGCGTTGCCCGCGTCGTCGAGCACCACCACGCGGCTCTGCTCGCCCGCGCCCACTACGCGCACCCGGTATTCGCTGTTGAGTTTCGGCCTCTTGTCGTCACGCCAAAACGCCAGCCGTGACCAGAAGCTCTTGCGCTCCTCCTCGGCCACCACCGCCGGATCGTCGTAGCGCACAAGGTAGGTACCCGCGCGGCGATCGCGCTCCAGCACCGAAAAGCCCAGCCGGTCGAGCGCCAACCCCACGCGCCGCCACGCCCGGTCGAAGCCATCACGCAGCTCGAGTTCCGCCCGCTGACCATCGAGATGGAGCAGCGCGCGCTCTTGCGAAACCGCACCAGCTACCATCCGTTTCGCCGCCTCTTCCTGCGCCCCAAGGAAAACCATCAATCGACGCAACATCTCCGCCTCGAGCTCCGGATCCGCCGGACGCGGCTGCCACACCGTGTGATCCTTCTGCGCCGAATCGTAGACCTCGACCATCCCGCGGTGCGAGATATAGACCTCGACCTCGCCCGGATTTTTCCCCGGCTCGATCCGGGTACGGAATTTGTCCCGCTCACCGGTGGAATAGAGCGAATCGAACACCTTGCCAAGGGTGCGGCGGATGATGTCGTCTTGAATCTTCGCCCGATTCTCGGCCCAATCGGTCTCGATCACCCCCAAATCGGGGCGTTCCACCGCCAACGTGAACCCAAGCTGCTGCCAAAAGTCCTTCAATTTCAGCCACAACTGATCGGGTGCAGCCTGCACCACCAACCAGCGGGTATCGCCAGCCCGCTCGATGCGCATCCCCGGCTGCTCCGGCAACACCCCAGATGCCGCCGCTGCCGCCGCGCTCCCTGGCTGCACCCGCTCGCTCTGATACGCCAAGAGCGACGTCGCACCACGCCGCGTCGGCAACTGGAAGCGCTCCCCTTGCGCCGGATTGATCAGATCGGGCGGCACCTCGAGCGGCCGCTCCAAGCGCTTTTCGCTCTTGTAGTCGATCTCGCTCTTTTTCTCCAGCCACTCGTTCGGCGAAAACGACGAACAGCCGCTCACCGCAGCGCCCAACAGCCCCGCAAGGAGCCCCACTCCCCAGCGCTGCACGGTACCGCGCCCCTGACCGAACCGCGCCGCAGTTGTCGCCACACCGGCACCACGCTGCGCTACCGTTTTCGCCGCGCTCACGCCGCACGTCCCACTCGCCACCACCTGTTGCGCCATTTGCGCTTCCTTTCCAACCAAACTCACGCGCCTACCGCGATACCCGCACGCGCCAACGCCGCGCGCACCCGCTCCTGATTGCTGCTGCTCAAAGGCGTCAAAGGCAGCCGAATCCCGTCGGCGATTCGCCCCATCTGCGCCAACGCCCACTTCACCGGAATCGGGTTCGCCTCACAGAAAAGCGCCCGATGCAGCCCCAAGAGCTTCTGGTTGATCGCCACCGCCTCGGCCACGTTGCCGCTCATTGCCGCCACGCACATCTCGTGCATCGCGCGCGGCGCCACGTTCGCCGTGACCGAAATCACCCCTTTGCCGCCCAAAAGCAGGAACGGCAACGCAGTCAGGTCATCGCCGGTGTAACAGAGGAACCCGTCCGGCACCCGCTCGAAGAGATCGTACGCGCGGTCGATACTCCCCGTCGCATCCTTGATCCCGACGATATTGGGAATCTCGGCCAGACGCACCACGGTGTCGTTGCTGAGATCCGCCACCGTCCGCCCCGGCACGTTGTAGAGAATGAGCGGCAGATCCACCGCTTCGGCAATCGCGCGAAAATGGCGGTATAGCCCCTCTTGGGTCGGCTTGTTGTAATAAGGCACCACCGAAAGGTGGGCATCCGCCCCGGCACGTTTCGCCGCACGCGCCAGAAAGATCGCCTCCTCGGTGCTGTTCGCGCCCGTGCCCGCGATGATCGGAATCCGGCCTGCCGCATGCTTCACCGCCCGTTCGATCAACTGCACGTGCTCATCGAACGACACGGTGGGCGACTCCCCAGTCGTCCCCACCACCACGATCCCATCGGTCCCTTCCGCGATGTGCCAATCGATCAGCGCATCGAAGCGGGTCCAATCGATCGCCCCATCAGGCAACATCGGCGTGACGATTGCCACGATCGAACCAGTGAGCGAAAACATAACCCTTCCCTTCTGCGACGAGACGCAACGATTGTAACCCAATCACCCCTCCATCTCGCGGCGAATCCCCGCCCAGCCGATCGCCAGCCGCACCCCCCAGAGCACCACCCAGCTCGCCATCCGCTGATACCACGGCAGCCGCCGCACCCGCTCCAGCGTCAGCGCCTCGGCCCCTTCCGCCACCGCCTGCGTGATGCGCTGCCGCAGCTCCTCAGCCAACGCCGGATCGTCCACCCACGCGTTCGCCTCGCGCGCCAGAAACAGGCTGAACGGATCGATATTGCTCGACCCCACCGTCGCGTACCGGTCATCGACCACCGCCACCTTCGCGTGCATCATCGCGCGGGTGTATTCGTAAAGCGCGATCCCATTTTCCAGCAACCACGGATAGAGCGACCGGGTGGCGTAGTGCAGGATGGGATGATCCGAAAGACCTTGCAACACCAAACGCACCCGCACCCCCCGTTGCGCGCACGCCTCCAGCGCACGGCGAAAGCGCCGCCCTGGGAAAAAGTAGGCACAGACGATCCACACCTCCTGCTGCGCGGTCGCCAACGCGTTGAGGTAGCTCTGCTCGATCGCATGCCGATGGCGAAACGAATCGCGCAACACCAACGCCGCGCGATGGGACCCCGCTTGAGCTACCGCAAATGGCGGATCACGCGGCACCACCACCCGCCCCCGCCGCGACGCCCACGCCACCAGCCGCCACAACCGCGCCATCGCAGCGCGCACCTCCGCAGCCACTGGCCCTTCCAACCGCACGGCGAAATCCCAACGCGGATAGCGGGGGTTTGGCTCAGGTTGCCGTCGAAAATCTGAAACGATATTGATCCCGCCAACGAACGCCTCCACCCCGTCGCGACACGCCAATTTGCGGTGCAAACGCCGCATCCGGTTCGGACGCCACCACCGTCCGCCAGACGCCAGTGGCCGATAGACCTGCACCGCCACGCCCGCAGCACGCAAGCGCTCGGCATGGTCACGAACGAATTCGAGACTGCCAAAACCGTCGACCAGAAGGCGCACCATCACCCCGCGCTGCGCCGCGCGCACCAGCGCCGCGATCACTGCGGAACCGACCTCGTCGACCTCGAAAATATAGGTTTCCAGCCAGAATTCGACCTGTGCGCGGTCGATCGCCGCGATGAGCGCCGGGAAGAACGCCGCCCCATTTTCCAGCAGCGTTACCTGGTGCCCGGAACGAAACGGCGCGATCGTCACAACCAACCGCCTACGCCACCCACGCCAGCCGCGCCAACAGCGGCAGATGGTCGGAGAGCCGCGACCACGGCGCGCGTCGCAACACCTGCGCATCGAGTACGGCGAACCCACGCACATAAAGCCGGTCGAGGCGGCCAAACCGCCACCCACGCGCCGGATAGGTGCGTAACGGCCGCTTCAACCCCGCATCCACCCGCTGCAACCCCAACGGCGCCGCGAAACGCAGGCACGCGGCACGCTCCCAATCGTTGAAATCGCCACCGACGATCACCGGCCGCCCCTCCGGCACAGCGGCCACCAGCTCGCGCAGCCGCGCCAACTGCCATTGGCGCCAACGGTGTCGCAACCCCAAGTGAAGGGAAAAGAGATGCACGCGCTGCGCGCCCATTGCCACCACCACTTCGAGCGCCCCACGCGACTCCCACCGCGGCGCAGCCGAGAGATCGTGGTTACGCTGCGCCACGATCGGAAAACGCGAAAGCACCGCATTGCCATGGTGCCCCGCCACGGTGAAGCGGTTTGCCCCGTACGCCACATACGGCCACGCCCCTTCCGCCAAATAGCGGTGTTGCGGCACGTGCTCGCGCGCAGCCCGCTCGGGATCGAAGAGCGCCCCGCGCACCTCCTGCAACAACACGAAGTCGGGTGCCACGGCGCGCAACGCCTCGCGCATCGCCGCAATCGTCACCCGTGTGCGCCACGGCGCCCACCCCTTGTGGATGTTGTAGGTCAGAACCGAAACGGTTGGTGGCGTCACCGCGTTCGGCAACCTCAACCGACCGCCAGCATCCGATCCAGCGCCACCCGTGCCCAGTGCGCCACGGACTCCGGTACCTGGATGCGGTTCACCACGACCCCGTTGGCCAGATTCGCCAACGTCCACGCCAGATGCTGCGGGTCGATGCGCTGCATCGTCGAACACATGCACACCACCCCGCCCATGAAATGGACCACCTTCTCTTCAGCCGCCATCTCCTCGGCCAGGCGGCTCACCAGGTTGAGCTCGGTCCCCACCAGCCACTTCGTGCCCCGCGGTGCTTCGCGGATCGTCTTCTGGATGAATTCGGTGCTCCCGACGTAGTCGGACTTCAAGCAGACCTCGAGCGAACACTCCGGGTGCGCAATCACGAAGCCATCGGGGTACTTCGCTTTCCAGCGGTCGATCTGCTGCGGCGTAAACATCTGATGCACCGAACAGTGTCCTTTCCACAGCAGAATCTCGGCATCGCGAATCGCCTCTGGGGTCAGCCCCCCATAGGGCAGATCGGGATCCCACACCTTCATCTTCTCGAGCGCAATCCCGCGCTTATAACCCGTCCATCGCCCCAGATGCTGATCCGGGAAGAAGAGGAGCTTCGGCCGCTCTTTGAGCGCCCAATCGACGATCTGCGGCGCGTTGGTCGAGGTGCACACGATCCCGCCATGTTGCCCACAAAACGCCTTCAGGTCGGCCGCGGAATTGATATAGGTCACCGGCGTGTAGGTCTGTTCCGGGTCGTCGCCCAACACCTCGCCCAATTCGCGCCACGCGCGGGTCACCTTGGGCAGGTCGGCCATATCGGCCATCGAGCAACCGGCAGAAAGGTCGGGCAGAATCGCCACCTGCTGGGGCTTACTCAAAATATCGGCCACTTCGGCCATGAAATGGACGCCACAAAAGACGATATACCGCGCATCGGTCTGCGCTGCCAGACGCGCCAATTTCAACGAATCGCCGGTGAGGTCGGCGTGCCGATAAACATCAGCCCGCTGGTAGTGGTGACAAAGGATCACCGCCTCACTTCCCAGCTTCGTGCGGGCCGCGACGATCCGCTCCTGACACGCCTCGTCGCTCAATCCGGCGAATTCCGCAAACGGAATCGCTTCACCCGCGCTCTTTTGCGGCTCAGCAACCTCGGCCAGCGCCTGATCGAATGCACTCATCGCAAAATCCTCACTGCTTACGGCGAAAGCCAGGGCAACCCGTGGAATTTCCACCCACCCACGGTGCCGCGGTGGCCTTCGGCATCTTTGTCGCCTTCGAAACCTTCCAAAATATTATAAGCGCTCGCATACCCGGCCGCCGCCGCAGCGCTCGCCGCATGGTGCGACCGCGCCCCAGAGCGGCACAAAAAGAGCACCACCGCCTCCGGGTCGACCTGTCGGCGCAATTGGGTCAAAAAATGGGGGTTCAGCGTCATCTCCGGGTAGGTCACCCACTCGATCTCCACTGCGCCGGGCACGCGTCCCACCCAATCCCATTCGGCGCGCGTCCGGCAATCGACGAGTACCGCGCCGGGAATCCCACGCCAAACGGCATACGCCTCGGGCGGCGTCAATGCCCCGGCGTAGGGCAACCCCAATTCCGTACGCCGCCGCCCCGCCGCTGCTAAAATGTCATGCAGTTCGCTCATCGATGCCTCCAGACGTGCCGCACCCGATCATACCCCCGAATCCTGCTCCCGAAAAAGAGACCGCGCCAAGGGAAAAACGTTCGCCCCCAGAAAAGCGTACGACACCCTCCGCCACCCAGACGCACCTTCGCAACCAGCAGGTCGCGCGCGCCAGCATCACCGCGATGGCGACGAACGCCGCGCTGGCACTCATACAGATCGTCGTCGGGCTTCTGGCCAACGCCTTCAGCTTGGTTGCCGACGCGTTCCATACCCTCGCCGACCTCACCACCGACGCGCTGATCGCCTGGGCAAGTCGCCGCGCGGGCGCACCACCCGACGCCGATCACCCTTACGGTCACGGTCGGCTGGAGACGCTCGCCAGCCTCACGCTGGGCATCGTTCTCGTCGCTGTCGGCGGCGGTTTCGTCTGGGCCGCTGCCAACCGCCTGCAAGCCACCGAACCGCTCCCACCCGTCACCTACCCCGCGCTCGTCGTCGCGTTGCTTGTCCTTGCCAGCAAAGAGGGACTCTACCATTGGCTCAAACACCGCGGCAAAAAACTCAATGCACCCGTGCTCGTCGCGGCCGCGTGGCACGCCCGCTCGGACGCCGCGTCGTCGTTCGTCGTCGCCGTCGGCATCGGCGCGAGCCTGCTCGGCGCCCCGGCGCTCGAACCGATCGCCGCCGCGATCGTCGGTTTCCTCATCGCGTCGATGGGCGTGCGTTTCGCCTATCGTGCGCTCGCCGAACTGGTCGACACCGCGCTCGAACCCGAGCAGGTCTCCGCGATTGCCGAAACGATTCGTGCTACGCCGGGCGTAATCGACGTCCACGAACTGCGCACCCGGCGGATGGGGCACCAGGCGCTCGTCGACGCGCACGTCCAAGTCGCGCCGCGCCTCACCGTCTCCGAAGGACACCGCGTTGCCGAAAAGGTCATCTCGCGCCTCAAAACCCGTTTCCACGAAGAACACGAGCTCACGGTCGGCGACGTCACCATCCACATCGACCACGAACCGGACCAAGCCCCGGACGCCCCAGCGCACGCCCCTGTGCCCGAACGCGCCGAACTTCTCGCCGCGGTGCGCCACGCGCTGGGCTTTCCCGCGTTTGCCACCGAATGGCTCCAGATCCACTACCTCAACGGTCGGTGCGAGCTCGATCTCCTCCTTCCCGCACCCGTACCCCAAGCCCTTCGCCCATTCGTCGACCACCCGGAACGGCGCGCCGAAGCCACGGCTATCCTGCGTCAGCAAATGCCATGCATCAAATCGGTGCATTGGTACCTTGCCCTTGAACCATAATCGTGCAACAATGCACCAAAAATGTGCATTACCGCATCGTTTGAGTGCACAACCGCCGTGATTCGACCGTTTCCTAAAATGGCACGCAGTTTGCTGATAAGATCGCTACTCGCTTTTTCACCACTCAGGAGCATTCCCGATGAACACCGAAGACGTGATGCGCCTCGTATCGGAAAACGACGTTCAATTCGTCGACCTTCGTTTCACCGACATTCGCGGCAAAGAACAACACACCACGCTCCCCATCTCGGCATTCGAAGAAGAGATCTTCGAGCGCGGCCAGCCGTTCGACGGCTCGTCGATCGCCGGTTGGAAAGGGATCCAAGCCTCCGACATGCTCCTTTTGCCGGATCCCGCCACGGCCTACATCGACCCGTTCTATGAAGAGACCACGCTGGTCCTCACCTGCGACGTGATCGAACCCGCCGACGGCAAAGGATACGACCGCGACCCGCGCTCGATCGCGAAACGCGCCGAAGCCTACCTCAAATCGACCGGTCTCGGGGACACCGCCTACTTCGGCCCCGAACCCGAGTTCTTCATCTTCGACTCGGTCGAATGGTCCGCGGACATGTCCGGCAGCTACGTCAAAATCTTCTCCGAAGAGGCGGCGTGGGCAACCGCGGAAAAATTCGAAGGCGGCAACAAAGGACACCGCCCGCGCGTCAAAGGTGGCTACTTCCCGGTCCCGCCGGTCGACAGCCTCCACGACCTGCGCGCTGCGATGGTGCTCACCCTCGAAGCGATCGGCATTCCGGTCGAAGTCTTCCACCACGAAGTGGCCACCGCGGGGCAGTGCGAAATCGGCACCAAGTTCAACACCCTCACCCGCCGTGCCGACTGGACGCAAACCCTCAAATACGTCGTCCACAACACCGCACACCAATACGGCAAAACCGCCACCTTCATGCCCAAACCGATCGTCGGCGACAACGGCAGCGGCATGCACGTCCACCAGTCGGTCTGGAAAGACGGGCAGAACCTCTTCGCCGGCAACGGCTACGCCGGGCTTTCCGAATTCGCCCTCTACTACATCGGCGGCATCATCAAGCACGCCCGGGCGCTGAACGCGATCACCAACCCCGCCACCAACTCCTACAAGCGGTTGGTGCCCCACTTCGAAGCGCCGGTCAAACTCGCCTACTCGGCGCGCAACCGCTCGGCGTCGATCCGCATCCCCTACGTCGCCAACCCGAAAGCGCGTCGTATCGAAACCCGCTTCCCCGACCCGGCGGCGAACCCCTACCTGGCGTTCGCGGCGCTCCTGATGGCCGGGCTCGACGGCGTGCAGAACAAGATCCACCCGGGCGACCCGGCGGACAAGAACCTCTACGACCTGCCGCCGGAAGAAGACGCGAAGATCCCCACCGTCTGCCACAGCCTCGACCAGGCGCTCGAAGCGCTCGACGCAGACCGTGAATTCCTCACCCGCGGTGGCGTCTTCTCCAACGACTTCATCGACGCCTACATCGACCTCAAGATGGAAGAGGTGCAGCGGCTGCGCATGACCACCCATCCGGTCGAATTCGAGCTCTACTACAGCGTGTGATCGCACCCCGACACACTCTGAGCACCTCGTCACTACTTTGGGGATGCGCTGCGCTTGCCGCAGCGCTCCTCGTGCCGCAGCCTGCATGGGCGCGGCTCTGGAAATGCGACGCCGGCCATGGCGAAGTCCTCTACACCAACGACATGCGCGTCACGCGCGGCAAACGGTGCGAGCTCCTTACCCTCCCCGAGGCCCAACCAGGACCCTCGCGTCGCGCCGGAAACACCACGCCAACGACATCCCGCCCCGTCGGCGAACCCGCGCAACTCGTCCCCCGTGACGACCTGCGCCGCCGCATCCTCCGCACCGAACTCGAAAACGAACAGAAACAGATCGCAACCCTCGAAACCGAACTCGCCACCGCCCCCGCCGACGCGCAGGCCACCCTGCGGCAACGCCTCGAACGCCACCGCCGCAACCTCGAAGCGATCACCCGTGAACTCGACCGCCTCCGCTGACCGGATGCTCCCCACCCTGGACGAACTGGCCACTGCGGTGCTCGTTCTCGACGCGCACGCCCGCATCACCTTCGTCAACGCCGCCGCCGAACACCTCCTCAACCGCAGCCGCAACCAACTCGCCGGCCAACCCGTCACCGCGATGCTGGGCACCGCACCCGGACTCACCCAAGCGCTCGACGCCGCGGCCCGCTCGGGCTGGTTCTACACCACCACCGACACCCTCCTCTCCCACCCCGACGGCGACCCCTGGCACGCCGACCTCACCGTCAGCCCCCGCCCCAACCCACCGGGCGGTTTCCTCGTCGAACTCAAAGCCGTCGACCGCCAACGCCTCACCACCGAAGCCGAACAACGGCAACGGCTGCAACACGCCGTGCAAGAGATGGCACGCGCGATCGCGCACGAAATCAAAAACCCCCTGGGCGGCATCAAAGGAGCCGCGCAGCTCCTTGCCCTGGAGCTCGCCAACACCCCCCACGCCGAATACGCCGAAGTGATCGTCCGCGAAGCCGACCGGCTCCACACCCTGCTCACGCGCCTCACCACCACCCACCAGCACCCCCACCTCCACCCGACCGACCTCCACCAGCCCCTCGAACAGGCCCGTCGGCTCATCGCCGCCGAATACCCCGAACTTACGATCACCCGCGACTACGACGTCAGCATCCCACCGCTGCTTCTTGACAGCGAACGGTTCGTCCAACTCTTCCTCAATCTTCTCAAAAACGCCGCGCAAGCCACCGACGGCCGCGGCACGATCACCCTCAAAACCCGCGTCGCCCGCCAAGTCACCCTGGGCAAAAAACGGTGGCGGCTCGCTGCCCGCATCGACATCGCCGACAACGGCCCCGGCATCCCCGAAACGCTGCGCGACCACCTCTTCTACCCCCTCGTGAGCAACCGTCCTGGCGGCAGCGGCCTGGGGCTTGCGATCGCCCACGAAATCGCCACCGAACACGGCGGCGCGATCCATTTCACCAGCAACGCGCGCGGCACCACCTTCACCGTCCTCCTCCCCATTCCCGACCCCCAATGGGAGCGTGACCGATGACCACCCCGGAAATCTGGATCGTCGACGACGACGACGCCATCCGCTGGGTGCTCGGCAAAGCGCTCGAACGGGCCCACCTCCCGCACCGCCTCTTCGCCGACCCGCAAACCGCGCTCGCCGCTGCGAAAACCCACCCCCCCGCGGTCCTCGTCACCGACGTGCGCATGCCCGGCATCGACGGCTTCTCCCTCGTCGCCGCACTCAAAGAGCAGCACTCCAACCTCACCGCGATCCTCATGACCGCCTACTCCGACCTCGACGCCGCCGTCCAAGCGTTCCAGGTCGGCGCGTTCGAATACCTCCCCAAACCCTTCGACGTCAATGACGCCGTCGCCCTGATCACCCGAGCCTGGCAAACCGCACAACGGCCCATGGACAGACAACCCGCGGAAGCGGCGACAACGCCACCCCCGCATACCCCTGAACTGATCGGCGCATCCCCAGCCATGCAAGCCGTCTACCGCGCCATCGGCCGCCTCTCCACCTCGCACGCTACCGTTCTCATCATCGGCGAAACCGGCACCGGCAAAGAACTGGTCGCGCGAGCGCTGCACCGCCACAGCCCCCGCGCGCCAGGCCCTTTCGTCGCGATCAACACCGCTGCGATCCCGCGCGACCTCCTCGAAGCCGAACTCTTCGGCGTCGAAAAAGGGGCCTACACCGGCGCCACCACCGCCCGTCCCGGCCGCTTCGAAGAGGCCCACCGCGGCACCCTCTTCCTCGACGAAATCGGCGACATGCCGCTCGAACTCCAAACCCGGCTGCTGCGCGTCCTGGCGCTTGGCGAATTCCACCGCCTGGGCGGACGCGAACTCAAACGGGTCGACGTGCGCATCATCGCCGCCACCCACCAGAATCTGGCCGCGAAAGTCGCCGACGGCACCTTTCGCGAAGACCTCTACCACCGCCTCAACGTCATTCGCCTCACCCTCCCGCCGCTGCGCGAACGCCAAGAAGACATCCCACTCCTTGCCGACCACTTCCTCAAACGCGCCGCGCAACAACTCGGCGTCGAACCCAAACGCCTGAGCCCCGACGCAATCGCCTGCCTCACCCACCACCCCTTCCCCGGCAACGTCCGCGAACTCGAAAACCTCTGCCACTGGCTCACCGTGATGGCGCCCGCCGCCACGATCACCCCCGAAGACCTCCCCGAAACGTTCCGGCCATCCCCCCCGCAACCCGCCGAACCCCCCCTTTCGCTAGAGTCCCCAGCTCGACACCTCTCCCCCGCGACCGCAACACCGCTCAAAACGCTGCGCGAAACGCAACCCCAAACGCAACCCCAAACACCACTTCAAACAGCCCCCCACCACGCGGCACCCCCAGACGCCACCCAACCCCCTTCGCCTTCCCGCGAGCCTGCCGTACCACCCCCTTCAGCCAACGCAACCACACATCCAACGCTACCCGACTGGCAAACCGCCCTCGCCGCAACCCTTCGCACCCTCCTTGCCCAAGCCGAAACCGCCCCGCCTGCCACACCGCTCTACGCCCAACTGCGCGAACAGTTCGACACCTGCCTCCTGCACACCGCGCTCGACTACACCCACGGCCACAAACAGCGCGCCGCGCAACTTCTGGGCGTCAGCCGCAACGTCTTCGCGCGGAAGTTGGGGCGCCACGAAGATGACGAATAACAGTACAATCGAACCCGTTTCAAACCCGTTTCACACCGAGATTTCGTATGCCCATCATCGCGACCTTCTTTGGTATCCTCGTCCGCATGTGGCATGACGACCATCCACCGCCGCATATCCACGTCTCTTACCAAGGGTTTGAAGCACTAGTCGAAATCCGCAGCGGTCAAATCCTGGAAGGAACGCTACCTAAGAAAGCCGCCGCCATCGTCAAAGAATGGTGTTTGAAACACCAGAATGCACTCCTTGACAACTGGGCGCGGGCGCAACGGTTCGAACCTTTGGAACGCATCCCCGGAGCCGACCTCGATGATTAAAATCATTCACGCAACCTATCGCGGTAATTACCAAATCGACCTCACCTTCTCTGATGGCCAGCACGGCATCTTGGACGGTAAAGCACTCCTGCAGCGACAAGGCCCTCTGTTGGAGCCGCTGCGTGACGAAACCTATTTTCAGCGCTTTTTCCTCGATGCCGGAGCACTTTGCTGGCCCAATGGCCTCGAACTCTCCCCTGCCACGCTGTACCAAAAAACCGTAACCCCACGCACATTGGCAACGACCTAAGGTACAATCGCCACCTTACCCGCCAACCAAACGGGAAGAGGAGAACCCCATGGACCTCAGCAACAAACCTGCGGATTTACCCACCGTCGAAGAACTCCTCGCGATGCCCGAAGAGGAGTACATGAACGAACGGCAACTCGCGTTCTTCCGCTGGCTGCTCCTCGAAGAAAAGCGCAAACTCATGGAAAACGCGCAACAAACCACGCAGCACCTCGCGGAAGAGAACGTCGCCACCCCGGATTGGACCGACCGCGCCACCATCGAAGAAGAACAGGCGCTCGAACTGCGCGTGCGTGACCGCGAACGCAAACTCATGAAAAAGATCGACGAAGCGCTCAAACGCATCGACGAAGGCACCTACGGCTACTGCGAAGAGACCGGAGAGCCGATCGGTCTCAGACGCCTCCTCGCGCGCCCCACCGCCACGCTCTCGATCGAAGCGCAAGAACGCCACGAACGGATGGAAAAACTGCGCGCCGGGTAACCGCCGCGCGCACTTTTTTCGAGCTGGCGCCTCCCGGTTTCTTCGCCGCAAACCGTTTTGCCCGCACCCATGCCCGTTACGCCGATGCAGATCACCCTTCACGACACCCGAACCCGCAGCGACCGCCTTTTCACCCCGGCCGACCCCAACCGCATCACGCTTTACGTCTGCGGCCCCACCGTCTACAACTACATCCACATCGGCAACGCCCGCCCCGTCGTCGTCTTCGACACCTTCGTGCGCCTCCTGCGCCTGGCCTACCCCACCGTCCGCTACGCGCGCAACATCACCGACGTCGACGACAAAATCAACGCCGCCGCCGCAGCCGAAGGCATCCCCATCCGGCAACTCGCCGAACGCTACGCCCAGGCGTTTCACGAAGACATCGCTCAACTCGGCGCGCTCCCGCCCGACGTCGAACCCTACGCCACCGACCACATCCCGGAGATGATCGCGCTCATCGAGCGGCTGATCGCCCGCGGCCACGCCTACGAAGCCGAAGGGCACGTCCTCTTCCACGTCCCCTCGGACCCCTCCTACGGCTGCCTCTCCCACCGCCAGCGCGACGAAATGATCGCCGGCGCGCGTGTCGAAGTCGCCCCGTACAAAAAAGACCCGGCCGACTTCGTCCTCTGGAAACCCTCCCCGCCCGAACTCCCCGGCTGGGACTCCCCGTGGGGCCGCGGCCGCCCGGGCTGGCACATCGAATGCACCGCGATGATCGCCAAACACCTGGGGCTTCCCATCGACATCCACGGCGGCGGGCAAGACCTCATCTTCCCCCACCACGAAAACGAAATCGCGCAAGGCTGCTGCGCCCACGGCACCAGCGAATACGCCCGCTACTGGATGCACAACGGCTACCTCACCATCGCCGGCGAAAAAATGTCCAAATCGCTCGGCAACTTCCGCACCGTGCGCGAACTCCTCGCCCAATACCCGGGCGAAGTGATCCGCGCCGTGCTCCTTACGGGCCACTACCGCAAACCGCTCGACTTCACCCCCGAAGCGCTCGCGCAAGCCGCGCGCGCGCTCGACCGCCTCTACACCACGCTTGCGCGCACCGCGGAAATCCCGCCCGCCGCGATCGACCTCACCGCATGGGGCCGCGCCATCGGTCTCTCGGAAACCCGCATCACCCAACTCACCCAACGATTCGGCCCCACCCACACCCCGTGGGACGCCACTCAAGGCCCCAACCCCGCCTACCCGGGCCTTTCGCCTCAGGACGCCCACCACCCAAGCGCCTTGACCGCAGAAACCGCCTCAAGCGCCCCCGCTGCAAACCCCGCCCCGCAACTCCTCGGCCTTGGTGCCCACCCAGCGGTCGTTGCCGCGCTGGCGAACGACTGCAACACCCCAGCAGCCCTTGCGGCGCTCCACGAACTCGCCGCAGAACTGCGCGCCCAACCCACGCCGGAGCGCAAAGCGGCGTTCCTGGCCAGCGCCGAACTCCTCGGGCTCCTCTACACCGGCCTACCAGCCTGGCGCCAGGGCCTCCCAGCCCAACCTACTATCGCCACGCCCCACACAGCGGCATCTGGCCAAAGCGAACCCAGTCCCGACGTCCCGGCGCACCCCAACCCGACCACCCCGCCAACCGCGGACACGGGCACCGCGGGTGCTGACCGCACCTGCGCTGCGGATACCGCGGGCGCTGCCCCTGCTTCTGGCACCCTGACCCACCCGCTCACCCCGGAAACCATCGAAGCGCTCATCGCGGAACGGGCCGCCGCCCGCAAAGCACGCGACTTCGCCCGCGCCGACGCCATTCGCGCACAACTCCTGGAAGCAGGCATCATCCTCGAAGACACCCCCAGCGGCACTTCGTGGCGGCGGAAAATAACTTGAAATTTTTTGAACACAAAAATGTTGACTTACAGGAATCTCTTTGTACAATGATGGATATGTCCCATCAGGAGTGATCGCCATGAACAAACGCATCGTCCCAGCCTTATTATTCTCTTTATTCCTGACCAGTAGCCAAGCATTCGCTCAAGTGCCGCAGGGTGGCGCAGCTCCGGGAACAGGCGCAGCAGGTTCAGGTGCTGGCTCAGCTGCAAGCACTGGGGCTGCTGGTGGCGCAGGTGCAACAGCTGCAACTGGCGCGGCAATAGGTGGAATCAGTATCGGTGCTGCAGTAGGTCTAGGTGTGTTAGCGGTTGCAGCCGTAGCAGCGGCATCCGGTAGTGATGGCGGCACAACCGGCACTACAGGAACAACCGGTACGACGCAATAACCTTGTCGCAAAAATTCGCTGAAAAAGGCCGAAGCGCGTTCTTCGGCCTTTTTCCTTGTCCGTTTATGAAGCTTTTTCTCTTTTCTCTTTTAATTATTTCTTTATACGGTTGCACCCCCGAGTCGAAGAGTCTTTTCGGAACCGTAACAACGCTGCTTCCTCATACCCGTAATGCTATCCAGCCCCAACTAAATCCCGCCTATGCCTACCTCCGTGTCACAGCCGGAGACCGCGTCGCGTACCTCGTCAAAGGCTACGATGCTCCTGCCAAATTTGGTAGAATACGCTCGGTTTGGTATAGCCAGCAGGGCGAAGTGCTACAAATCGAAGATGGCCGGATCGTCGCTACCGCTGGTCTTACCACAGATTGGGTCGATGTTCGTTATCAGGATTTACCCTCGTGGGAACGCACCCTGAACGAATCCGGTCCCTGGCACTATCAGCGCACGCGTGACCTCATGCCTGGATACCGTTTTGGCATTACTGAACGGCTCACACTCAGTCGAATTCCTCCTCCAAAGACATACCATTTGGTAAACGTGGCCGCAACCGAACTGCAGTGGTTCGAAGAACGCACCGAACCCCTCTCGTCCGCCGCCAGCGAAACCGCACATCTCCCGCCTGCTCGCTATGCGGTTCTTAAAGCTCCAGTTCCTCTGGTGATATACGCGGAAGTCTGTCTAGATCCCCAACTTTGCCTTGCCTGGCAAGCTTGGCAACCAGAAAACTCCCGAAAAACGAACTGATGCGGCGTGCTCCATACCTCGGTAACATTCTCTTTCTTACTACGCTTGTTCTTTGCTTTTCCGCTCTGATTGCGAACCCTTCACTCGCTGCAGAAGGGGGGCTACAAGACAAACAAGACAAGACAGTCGCCTCATGGCTCATTGAACAAGATCTCACCAACATTTACCTGCTAGGACTCATGGTGCTCGATGAGGAAGCCGCAGAGGAACAGGCCTACCTCAAACGCCAACTTCTGGTCGATTTTGCGCTCGATGAGCGAGCGGCAGACATAGATGTACGGCGACGTTTTACGGAATGGATATCAAGGCTCCCAACGACAGGACGTCTTATCCTAGAAAAACCTGATCCATACTGGTTACTCGCCCATCCCAAATTCGACCCACCACTTACCGCAAACAGACGGGTTGTTCTCAACCCTTACCCGCAAAGTGTCACGGTCATCACCCATGACGGTTTCCGCTGCCATATTCGGTACACTCCCGGAGCCTACGTGCTCGCCTACTTGCGCGTCTGCGGCGAAGCGAAAGCACGTGACTACGCGTACATTGTGCAGCCCGACGGTCGCATCGAAAAGGCCGCGATCGCCAACTGGAACACAAGCGAACAAAATCCGCCGGCCCCGGGCGCTTGGATCTGGGCGCCTCCCCGAAATGATACCCGGTTGGCAAACATCACACCCCGACTCACTGCGTTCTTGGCCACGCAAGGACCGGCCTATCCTGACATAGATGAAGCTGTACATCCGGCGATACCACAAGGCTTGGCCGATGACCTGAAAAAACAACGCAGCATTACCGCCACTGCCAACGACTGGGGCTTCGCTGGGCTTTTGCAAACCCCTTCAGCACGAATGGCCCCTGCTGGAACCATGCGTTTTCATTTCAGCCGAGTCTATCCCTATAACCGTGGTTCCGTTGTCTTCCAACCCACCGATTGGCTGGAAGCCGGGTTTCGCTACACCGATATCGCCAACCGCTTGTACGGTCCTGAAATTGCTGGGGATCAAACCTACAAAGACAAAAGTATCGACCTCAAACTCCTGCTCCATGAAGAAACCGCTCACACTCCGGCGCTTGCACTGGGTGCCATCGACATTGGCGGGACCGGCCTCTTTTCCAGTGAGTACCTTGTGGCCAGCAAACGGTGGCGTAACCTTGATTTCTCTCTGGGCATCGGCTGGGGCTATCTTGCTGGGCGCGGAGACCTGAAAAACCCCTTCTCGCTTCTTTTCGGCAAACAGTTCGATGTCCGGTCGCGCAATGATTCGGCTGGCGGCACGCTCAACACCAACGCCTATTTCCGTGGCCGCGCCGCGCTCTTTGGCGGAGTCGAAATTCACGACATCCTACCGGACCTCAATCTAAAAATCGAATACGAAGGAAACGACTACCGCCACGAACCACAAGACAACAATCAAAAACAAGGCGCCTCCTTCAACGTCGGGCTGGTCTGGAAAGTATCTCCTTCGGTGGATCTTCACGCCGCAATAGAACGTGGCGGGAAAGAGGCGATGCTTGGATTCACCTTTCACGGCGGACTCAACAGACTCTCCATCCCCAAATTGCTCGACCCACCGGAACCCATCATCCGCCCCGAAGCGCCAACGGAACCAGCCAACTGGGCAGAAGTCGCACAAGAGATCGAGCGGCACACCCAGTGGCGCGTTTTACGGATTGAAAAACGTGGCGCCGCGCTCGTCTTGGTACTGGACAAAACCGAAGGCGCCTATTGGATCGGGCGAATAGACCGCATCACAGCCATCTTGCACGCTGCCGCCCCCGCAGAAATCAAAGCCTTTTGGCTTATCGAAACCGCCCACGGTGTGGAAATTGCCAGCCAAAAAATTGACCGAGGCGACTGGGTTCGCAAAAAAATTCGCTACACTGCCTATTATGATCGAACAGACCCCTTACGCTTCTATCCACCAGGAAGGCAACCCCTAGAAAAACCCTACACACTTTGGGCAAACGAAACCGACTCTTTCCAAATCGGGCTTGCACCCTACTGGACACAAACCATCGGTGGTCCAGACGGATTCATCCTTTACCAGACTGGCGCTACCGCCCCATTTACGTGGCATTTTGGCGAACGAACCTGGCTCTCTGGCCGCATCAATGCCCGTTTGCTCGACAATTATGAACAGTTCAAATACACCGCGCCTAGCCAACTCCCACGGGTTCGTACCTACTTGCGGGAATACCTCACCACATCGTCTGTAACGATCCCCAATTTACAAATTACCCACTGGGGTGAGCTGAATCGGAACCACTACTACAGCCTTTATGGTGGTCTTCTCGAACCCATGTTTGCCGGCATCGGCGCCGAATGGCTCTATCGCCCATGGCAAGGCAACTGGGCGTTCGGCGTCGATCTCAACTGGGTCAAACAACGCGCCTTTGAACAAGATTTCTCATTGCGTCACTACCATACCCTCACCGGGCACGCGACACTCTATTGGAACACCCGCTGGCACGGCATTCAAGCCAAACTCCAAGTAGGCCAATATCTGGCAAAAGACCGCGGCGTAACGCTTGAACTCAGTCGTACGTTCGATAACGGTGTCACCCTGGGCGCCTATGCCACCAAAACCGATGTCTCTGCAGCGCAATTCGGCGAAGGAAGTTTCGATAAAGGCATCTATGTCACAATCCCATTCGATGCCATGCTGCCGCGAACAACCCCAGGAACCGCAAACTTTTTGTGGAACCCCTTGACCCGCGATGGCGGCGCAAGACTGTATCGGGCTCAGTCGCTCTATGAACTCACGCGCAGTCGCGATCGTAGAACTTCGCGACTCCACCCAGCAACCGATCAAAACGCGCCATCGATCCCTGGTCCGCAAGAGGCATTGGCGGATTTTGGTGACACGCTCGTAGGCACATTCAACCTTTTGGACCATGTGTCATGGGGCAAAGCGGCCCTTTTGGGCGGCGGGCTTACCATTGCCGCCCACCGGTTTGATACCAAGTTCGACGACTGGGCAAAACGGCACCAATCGGGTACCTACAACAAGCTGGGTAATGCAACCAACCTGATTCCCTGGGGGCTAGCGCTTGGGGCCACCCTGCTCTGGAGCAGCAACGACGATTACGCTTCCGATACCGGCTGGACTGCGCTCAAAGCCGCCGGAATCGCGCTGGGAACAGAACTAACTGCTAAATACCTTTTTGGCCGCGCTGCGCCACGCGAAGGAAACTCAGCAACCGTTTTTTCCTTGGGACGAAGCCTCAGAAAAGCCAGCTTTCCATCAGGTCACGTGACCCTGGCATTCGCTCTGGCAACGCCCATTGCACGGCGTTACGACGCCCCGTGGCTCTACGGGCTGGCTGCTGCAACCGCCTTTGGTCGGGTACAATCACGGGAGCATTGGTTCTCGGATACCGTTGCCGGAGGCCTCTTGGGCTACGCGATTGGCACGCTCGTCGATACCTACGATCAACAAAATCGCGATTTTCGTATTGGCATCGATCCGGTCGAAAAACGGGTATTGATGGCTTGGGAATTTTGATGGGGTGGAAACTATGAATTGCCTTACTCATTGGCGCAAAAAACTATCACTAACGCTCCTTAGCCTTGGGCTTTCGCTAACCGCTATCACTGCGTACTCGCAAAACGAATCCAGTACCACATTGACGACTCACACGTTTACCACCCCCAATTCCTCCTCATTACCCAACGGCATGATCAACACCACTACCGTGCCAAGTGATGCCACCTTCGCTCAACCCAATTTTGAACAAACGCCCGCCTCTTCTGCGCAATCCAATGTGCCATCTGAAGCGGAGCCCTCTGGAATGCAATCTAGGGAGCAGTCCCAACCCGTGATTACACCTCAGCGCCCGCAATATGGCCCAACCTTATTCCAGCAATTCGTCCAAGAAAATACCGGTCAGCTCTTACCCATTTATGGCAGCCAATTCTTTTCTACCCCACAACTCTACGCTCCTGTCTTGAACACGCAACCCCCAGACAATTACATTCTGGGTCCCGGCGATGAAATCCAACTCGACCTCACCGGTGCCGCAAACCTCCAGTACACCTTCCGCATCGACCCAGATGGACGCGTCACCATTCCCACCGTTGGTCCCATCACCTTGGCTGGCGTGCGTGCCGCAGATCTAGAGCGCGTGCTTCGTCAACACATGGCCAAGGTCTACACCAACTTCCAGCTCGCAGCCAAAATTGCGCGCTTGCGTGCCATCCAAGTTTATTTGGTCGGCCATGCAGCAGCACCTGGCACCTATACCCTTTCCAACCTCTCTACCGTAATCAATGCCCTTTTCGCAAGTGGCGGCCCTGCGCCAACTGGCACCATGCGCGCCATCGAAGTGCGTCGCCAAGGAAAACGAATCGGACGCATTGACCTCTATGATTTCATCACCCGTGGGGATACAAGCAAAGACATCACATTGCAGCCTGGGGACGTCATTACTATCCCACCCGTCGGGCCACAAGTGGCACTCACAGGCGCAGTCGACAGTGCAGCCATTTACGAATTGCCGCACACCGGCGGCACCTTGGGTGAGGTTATCGAGCTGGCTGGTGGCTTGCCCGCGCTCGCCTCGCCACAAAAAGCGATCATTGAACGGATCGACGCCAAAGACCCGCAAGCTCCTCGACGTGTGATCGTAGTGGCGCTCGATGCGAACGGCCTAAAAACTCCGCTGAAAGATGGCGATATCATTCGCCTATTTGCGCTTCAACCTGCATTCGGGGAAACAGTAACGCTGCAAGGTCACGTGGCCAGTCCGCTCCGTTATGCTTGGTTCCCCGGAATGCGCATCCTTGATCTCATCCCGGACGCGCAAGCACTCATCAAGCCGGACTACTACCGCCAACTCAACCAACGGGTCATGACGTTGAAGCCAGCTGGTGACCCGCTTAATCAAATACGCGTCGAACACCTCTCCATCAACTGGGACTACGCCGTCATCGAACGCTTGGACCGCCAAACCCTCAGGAAGCGTCTCATCCCCTTCAATTTGGGAAAAGCGGTGTTGCAACGGGACCCCGCGCACAACCTCCCTCTGGAGCCGGGTGACGTCGTGACCGTGTTCGATCACAAAGACATGACGCTGCCCTTGCGTCGCCGTTCTCGTTTCGTTCTGGTTGAAGGCGAAGTAGCAGCACCGGGCCTCTACGAAGTGGCGCCAGACGAAACCCTGCCACAACTCCTTGCCCGCATCGGGGGCGTTACCCCGCAAGCCTACCTGTACGGGTTAGCAATTACCCGCGAATCCGTTCGCCAACAACAACAGGCAAACCTCGACAAACTGATCACGCAACTGGAACGCTCACTGTTCGACCAATCTGGAGAGACTTTGAGCAATGTCGCGGGTCTCACCAGTGAACAGGTGAAAATTCTGCGCGACCAGCAACGCAACACTGCAAAACGGCAATTGGACCTGCTCCGCCAACAGAAGAGCTCGGGACGCTTTGCGCTGCACCTGAAGCCAGAAATTGATCTACCGCTGGATGCGCTTCCCAGCATCACTTTGGAGGATGGAGACCGCATCGTTGTGCCACCGCGCCCCTCTTTCGTCGCGGTATTTGGCGCCGTGCGTAATGAAAACGCGCTGGTTTGGCGTGAAGGAATTACCGTCGGCGATGCCTTGCGGCTTGCTGGCGTGAGTGACGACGCGGAAACGGCAGAAATTTTCGTCCTGCGCGCGGACGGCACGGTTGTTGCCAATCGCGACCGCTCCTCTTGGTTTGCAGGAATTCAGGGTGAGCTGCTCATGCCCGGCGATACCGTCGTGGTTCCCTTCAAAGCAGACCGCGAAACCAAATGGAGCTTCTTCATGCGTAACCTGAAAGACATCACCCAAATCTTCTCCAACCTGGGTCTTGGTCTGGCTGCGCTCAATTCGCTGTAATTGGGGGAATCGCATGAACCACAACACAGAAGCGATGATGCCACCCGAAGATGAGATCGACCTGCTCGATCTCATCGCAACCCTCGCTGAATCCTGGAAACTGCTTCTGTTTGGGCCGCTCCTTGCGGGGTTGGCTGCACTTGGTATTTCGTTCGTGATACCCCCCACCTACACTGCTACCACCACCATCCTGCCCCCACAACAACTGCAAAGCAGCGCTGCAGCCATTCTTCAGAGCTTGGGGGCGGCGGGGGGATTGGCCTCTGCTGCTACCGGACTCAAAAACCCTGCTGACCAATACGTAGCCATACTCAGAAGTCGGTCCATAGCCGATCGGCTGATCGACCGTTTTCAGCTCATGGCTCGGTATGAACAAGAGTACCGCTTATCCATGTATAAGGCATTAGAAAAAATTGCGGACATACAAACGGGAAAAGACGGTTTGATCACCATCTCTGTGGATGACAAAGATCCCCAATTCGCGGCAAACTTAGCCAATGCGTACGTTGAAGAACTCAAAAACCTATTGGGAACGCTTGCCGTTACCGAAGCGCAACAGCGGCGGCTCTTTTTTGAAAAACTGTTGGAAGAGACCAAAGACAAACTCACAGCCGCTCAGCAAGCGCTGCAAGCATCCGGCTTGAGCCCAGACACCATCAAAAACAGCCCAGATGCTGCCGTGGGTAATGTCGCCCAGTTGCAGGCACAAATTGCCGCTGCCGAGGTCCGCCTGGGACGTTTGCGTGGCTTTTTAGCGGAAAATGCCCCGGAAGTCCAACAAACCCAAAGAGAAATTGCTGCACTGCGCGCTCAACTGGCTAAGCTGGAGGCTGGAGGCCACGCGGGCGACCGGAACAGCGCCGACTACATTGCCCGCTACCGCGACTTCAAATACTACGAAACCTTGTTCGAAATGTACGCCAAACAGTATGAATTGGCGCGGGCCGACGAAGCGCGTGACGCCCCACTCATCCAGGTGATCGACCCCGCTGTACCGCCAGATTACAAAAGCAAACCCAAACGGGGACTGATCGCCGTTTTGGTAACGCTGGGAACTGGTTTTATTCTCGTACTTTTCGTTTTCCTGCGCCGTGCCTGGCGCAATGCCCAAGAAGACCCTGAAGCCAGAGCAAAGATCGCTGTTATTCGATCAAATTTAGGCTTAGGGAAACGCTAATCTTTAGTTCAGCCGGCGAATCAACCACTTTGGTGTGCTAAATGTAACGATCATCCTATAAAACCCAATGTAGACCACCGCAAAGAGGGCACACGACACAACCATCACCGCGGGATATTGCCACCACAAAACAGCGGGAAAAACCGCAATTAGGGTGAGCACCCATAGATAAGGCGAAGTAGCAGAATTGCGTGCTACTGTACGGGAACACGGGTTAGAACTGCACCGAACAAGGCGCAGATATACCAAAGAGTGCAAATGCATACGGTCTGGAAGTCCTGGTGAAGCACCTCGAGAGAATTTACGGCGGCAAATTGAAAAAAGCGTTTCCGTAACCGGATAAGAACAAACGAGCAAGCAAAACCACGGCGAAACTTGCGGATGGCGTACCACCAAAAGCACAGCAACTTCCGCCAACACGAAACCGACCAGATAGGCCCCTCCATCACCCAAGAAAATTTTTCCGCCGGGCCAATTCCAAGCCATAAAACCAAGGAGTGCTCCGATCATCGTCAAGCACACCTGCAAAAGCAAGGCATCTTCCAGCTGCCATGCCACCAGCCCAAAAGCTGAAAACATCAGGATCGACGAACCAGAGGCAAGACCGTTGAAGCCATCGATAATGTTGATTGCGTTCGCCACTCCCGCTACCGCCACCATCGTCAGCACCCAGGCCAGAAATGGCACGTTACTCAACAGATCATCCACCCCCGGAATCCCTAATCGGTTCAATACCGAACCTACCAACCCCATGCCCCATGCAGCAGAAATCCCTGTTGCCAACAACCGAGGTAACACCCCAACACGTTTCGTCAAATCTTCAGCAAGGCCTGTCGCAAAAGCCGGCAGCCCCGCCAACAGAAGAAAAACCGCATCTGGGGATTGCTGTTCCCACAACCAAGAAGCACTCCATGCCAGCAACAATGCCAACAGAATACTGACACCACCAATTCGAGGAACGGGCTGAGCATGAAATTTCTGCACACCATTCAAATCATGATCCGCTGTCAAATGGTGATGCCAATGGCTCCATCGCACAATGACCGCTGTAACAGACCATGCAACCACCGCAGCCATGACAAGCACAACTAGTCCAAAAGTAGTCATCGATCCCTCACGCTTTTATGAAGTAATTCCCAGAATCTGCATCAAGCGTTGGTTTACAACGCGGACATCAAACCGCTCTTCTGCCAAACGACGGCTTTCTGTCCCCATGGAACGGATCAAATTCGGGTTGGCAATAAACCGCTCCATTGCCGCCACCAATGCATCGACATCTCTTGGCGGAATCAAAAAGCCATTGACCCCATCCATGACCGTTTCACGGCAACCAGGCGCATCGGTAGTGATCACTGGCCGCGCCATCGCCATCGCTTCCTGTGTACTTCGAGGTACCCCTTCTCGATAAGAAGGCAACACAAATACACTGGTTTGCGCTAACCAAGGACGCACATCGGCAACCTGACCAGCCCACTCCACCACTCCTTCTCGCACCCAAGACTCGATTTCTTCTTTTTGGATGCTTCCTGGATTGGGATGTAATCCTCCAACCAGTACGAAACGTACCTCAGGGTAATTCGCTTTGATGCGGCGCGCTGCGGCTACAAACTCGAGCACTCCTTTTTCGCGCAGCATGTGCGCTACTAGGGACACGCTGAACAAATCAGCATTTGACTGGAAATGAGCGAGAGTGACCGTATCCCTTCGACATTGACACCTCGGTGGGCAAGAAATGTCTTTTTTGCCGCCATTTTCGGCTGGCTTTCGCCCCGTTTCTCGGCGAATTTCCTCATTTCGCCCCTCTCAGGACGCACCTTGGGCGTTGAGCGCAAACAATTGCCGCTTGGCGATCAGCAGATTCGCCAACCCAAAGAGCGTGTAGAGCTGCGCAGTGTTCTTCGCCAATCCCTTGTAGCGTACCTTCTTCATGCCGAAGAGGTTCTTGACGATGTGAAACGGGTGCTCGACCTTGGCACGCACGCTTGCCTTGAGTTGCTCGATCTTGTCGATCAATCTGCCCATCGCCGTCTTCGGCAGCGCCTTGCGTTTGCCCGGACGCATCGCGACTTCCCATCGAACCTTGCCGTTGCGGTTCTCTTGCCGCTTCTCGACGCCCTGGTAGCCCGCATCGCCAAAGGCCACTTTCTCTTCTCCATGCAGCAGGGCATGGGCTTGGGTGACATCATTGGTGTTGGCCGGGGTGGTCACCAGCGTGTGGGTGATGCCGGTTTCGGCATCGACGCCAATGTGGGCTTTCATGCCAAAGTACCACTGATTGCCCTTCTTGGTTTGATGCATTTCCGGATCGCGCTTGCCGCTTCGGTTCTTGGTCGAGGACGGTGCGGCGATGATCGTGGCATCAACGACCGTGCCTTCCTTGAGGATCAAACCCTTCTGCGCCAGCACGGTATTGATGGCAGCAAAGATGCGCTCGGTCAGATGGTGCTTTTCCAGCAGGCGGCGAAACTTGAGCAGGGTGGTGGCATCGGGCGCAGACTCCCGCGACAGGTCGATGCCAACGAAGCGCCGGATGGCCTGGCTGTCGTAGATGGCGTCTTCGATCCCTTCATCGGACAATCCGAAGCACTGCTGGGCAATATACATGCGCAGCATGCGTTCCACGCCAATCGGCGGCCGGCCTCGTCCGGTTCCCTTCGGGTAGAACGGTTCGATCTCGGCCACCAGCGCCGACCAAGGCGTTACCGCGTCGATTTCGGCAAGAAACCGGTCGCGCCGCGTCACTTTCTTCTTGCTCGCATATTCAAGTTCGGAAAAGCTCGCTTGCATCGTCAAGTGCCTATCAAATGTCAGTACTTCAATTGTCGCATGTCAGGGATGAGTTCAGCCCATCGATCTGCGAATAAATCAGTGTGTCCCTAGCCCCTCGCGATTGTAATCATCGATGACATTCAACAGTCTGAACTTGCGCCTGCTCTCCAGCTCGTGGTGCATGAAATCCATGGACCAGACCTGATTGATCCCTTCAGGCTTGGCCAGCGGTTCCGGCCTTTGCCGCACGATTCTCAGTCGTGGCTTGATGCGCATGTTCAGCTCCAGCTCCTTGTAGATCCGGTAGACGCGCTTGTGGTTCCATCTGAATCCCTTGACGTTGCGCAGGTGTCAGCACCGATGGTAAATGTCCGCAAAACACCGGTTTGAGATGTCCTCCCGACAAAGCTGGTGCATCCTTGTGTTGTGTCAAGAAGCAAGGAAAGCGCCATGCTCAACCGAGAGGACTGGCTCATGATACGCGAAATGCGAGAAAAGGGGTGTTATCTCCGTGAGATTGCCGAAGAAGTGGGATGCTCGGAGCGAACCGTGCGTCGGGCGCTGCTGCGCGGTGGGCCGCCGCCGCGACGGCGAAGCGGGATTCGGTCCAGCAAACTCGACCCTTACAAGGCGCAAGTGGATCGGCTGCTTGCCGAAGGGGTCTGGAACGCCACGGTGATCTTTGCCGAGATCCAGGCGATGGGCTACCGCGGCGGGATCAGTATTCTGCGTGACTACATTCGACCCAAGCAAGCGCAGAGAAAGCCCAAGGGCACGGTGCGCTTTGAGACCGCGCCGGGGCGGCAATTGCAAAGCGACTGGGGGCAGATCGAGACCGAGGTGGGTGGGCGATTGCTGCGGGTTCATTTCGCGGTCAATACCTTGGGCTATTCGCGGCGCTTTCATGTCTGGGCGGCCCCGTGTGCGGATGCCGAACACACCTACGAGGGGCTGATTCGCGCTTTCGAACACTTTGGCGGCGTGCCGGGTGAAGTCTGGGTGGACAACCAGAAAGCAGCGGTGCTTGCCCACGGGCTCGATGGAGGCGTGCGGTTCAATCCGGGCTTTTTAGCGCTTGCCGCACACTACGGGTTTCGCCCCAAGGCCTGCCGACCGCACTGGCCGCAGACTTCAGCGCCACCGGGCGTTTGAAAGCCTGGCGCACCTCAACCGGTTGCTCCAAAAGTGGCTTGCCGAGGTGGCCGACGAGCGGGTGCACGGTACCCACAAAGAGGTCGTGCGCGAGCGCTTCGAAGCGGAACGCGCGCATCTTGCCCCGTTGCCGCCGGTGCGCTTCGATACCAGCTACCGGAAGACCCGACGGGTGGCGCTCGATGCCTTCATCGACGTGCGCGGCAACCGCTACAGCGTGCCCGCACACTTGTGTGGGCAGCAAACCGTATTCATCCACATGGCCCTGGACGGTACGCTCAAAGTGTTCGACAGCGAAGGCACGGTGGTAGCCGAACACCGGCTGCGCCCGAAGCGAACAGGTTGGAGCGTCGTGCCCGAGCACCATGCCCGGCTGTGGCAGGAACTCAAGGTCGAGACCAGAAGCCTGACCGCTTACGCGGAGGCGGCATCATGGAACTGATGCACCTGATGCGCCAACTCAAGATGGAGTACCTGATCGCAAATCTCGACGCCCTGTGCGAACAAGCGGCAAAGCAAGAGCTCGACTACCGCAGCTTTCTTGCCGATGATCCGAAGCCTTGCCGGACTGGCGTTTGTGCAGCGGGCAGAGAACGTCATCCTGTTAGGGCCACCGGGCGTGGGCAAGACCCACCTGGCCATCGCGCTTGGCGTGAAGGCTGCCGAAGCGGGTCATCGGGTGCTGTTTCTGACGCTGGAGGAAGTGATGAACCGGCTCAAGCGTGCCCAGCAGGAGAAACGCCTGGAGCGGCAACTGCAGCAGCTTACCTACCCCAAGGTGCTGATCGTCGATGAGATCGGCTACCTGCCGCTTGAACGACAGGAAGCGAGCCTTTTCTTTCGATTGGTGGCCCGACGCTACGAAAAAGGCTCGATCATTCTCACCTCGAACAAAGGGTTTGCCGACTGGGGCGAGATCTTTGCCGACCAAGTGGTGGCCACGGCCATTCTCGACCGGCTGCTGCATCATGCCACCACCCTCAACATCAAGGGCGAGAGCTTCCGGCTCAAGGAAAAGCGCAAAGCCGGGCTCCTGACCAAAGCGGCTAACCTACCCCAACCAGAAGGAGACAGGTAGCCCACCATCTACGGCCTGGGCAGCCAAGCAGCATTCCGTTGAAAACCGGACATCTCGAATCGGTGAAAAGCGGTCAATTGTGGTCGGTGTTGACACAGGTAAAAGAAACAGAGGCCAAATCCCCAGTTCTTCTCCTTGTCCGTAAGCCTGAGCAACCAGTGCGCAATTTCCGCGTTCTCTGCACTCAGAACCGGTTTGTAGCGGTAGCATGTTTCGCTGATGCCGAAGACTTCGCAGGCCAGGCGAATGCTGATACCTCGCTCCCTCACGGCACGTCTGGCCATCTCTTTACGATGAGATGACCTTACAACTTTCCCTCCAGGGCATCCTTGCGCAGCTCGGCCTTAATTTGACTGTGTCACAAAATTTTTCTTCACCCTCTACCTACGCGTTCTCCCGCAGCAGGGACACCTCAGAAGCTGTCGGGCGATGTGTTGGGCAATCCAATAGCGAATCGTTGCGATCGAGTCGGGTACGTGGCGTTGTGCTCTTGGGGCTACCCCGGGGGATATACCCTTGGGGTAAGGGAGGCGCTTTGCTGAGCGCACGGTTTTTTTTGTCAGGGTCTTTGAGTCGTTGCAGGAGCAAAAAGCCGTAGGCGGCAATCGTGAGCGTAGCATGGTGGTGAAACCCGCGCCAGTTGCGCCCTTCGTAGTGGCCAAGCCCCACTTCCTGTTTGAGTTCGCGGTAATCGCGCTCGATGCGCCAGCGCATCTTGACGGTATGAACCAGCTGCGTCAATGAGTAGGTCTCGGGAAGCGTGCAGAGAAAGTAGTGGCTCGGTTCGCTTTCCGTTTCCGGCCATTCGATGAGCAGCCACTCGGGTTCGCGAAGGGTGGATCGCCAATAGTCACGGTGCGCGGCACGTACCCGCACCGCGGCAAAGCGTGAGCGCAACACCCCCATTGCTGCCTTCGCGCCAGGTGACCGTCCGGTAGGCGCTCTGCGGAAGGCTCAGTGCCAGCGCCTTGACCGATACCGGTTCGTGCCCAGGGCTACGACGCAGGTTTTTGGCCGGTCGCCCCCGTCCTGTGTACGGTTCCGGTTGTAAGGGTTCGACCCCAGGCGGCCACACGGTGGTCGCTTCCCGTACCGCTACCGCGTAGCGAAGACCCCACGCGGTGAGTTGATCGCGAAAATGGGTGGTGTCGCCATAAACCGCATCGGCAAGTACGACCCCAGGGGGAACGCCTGCGGCAAGCGCCTCCGAGATCTGACTGAGTGCGATTTCGGGTTTCGTCGCAAACGTCACCGTTTCCGGCACCCCCGCTTTGTTGCGCCGCTCGGGGTCATTGGCCCACGCTTCGGGTAGGTAGAGACGAAAGGCAATCGGTAGGCTTCCTTTCTCGCTTGCCAAAGAGAGCGACACAGCGACCTGGCAGTTTTCGTTTTTACCCACCTGCCCGCAGTATTGCCGGGCAACGCCCACCGAGTGGCGACCCTGTTTGGGAATGCCGGTCTCATCGACGATCCAGTAGCACGCCTCATCGAGTGCCAGGTGCGGAGCGACGATTTCGCGCACTTTGCGTAATACCGCTTCGTCCGACCACGGAGATTTCGCCACGAAGTGGTGTAGCGCCTGGTGCTTGGCTTGAACCCGCTCAGGGTCGAGGTGCGCGGCAATCGGTTCGATGCTTTTGCGCGCAATCGGCAAAAGAAGCCCCCGGCAGTAGTCCTTGAGCCCCGCATGACGATCGGCGTGGCCAAGCACCTCGGCAAGCTCTGTGAGGTAGCACTCCAGTTCGTCAGCCGGTGTCATCAAGGCGCCCCTTTGGAAGGGGGTAAGATAGGAGGATGTGTAGTTTTTTGACACAATCAAATTAGACACGCTGGATGCGGAGTGGATTCATGGGTTGACCTCGGTATTGCATACCGCAAAGTCGAGCACTCCGAGCGCGGTATGCATGGCGCTGGTGAATGAGGGCTCAAACCCAGGCGCCTGAGGAAGAGGCGTTTCCAGTAGTTTCGAAATTTCTCGTATGAGGAAGTCTGCATCGATTTCGCTCAAGCTGCGGTAGGGCACGCCGAACCGTTCTGCTAGCGCAAAGACTTTGCCCAGCCCAAGGGTATAGTCGATAGCCACTGCGGGTACTTCGAGCGCCAGCGCAAACACTAAGGAATGAAACCGCATGGTAAGCGCGACGGTTGCTTGCATAAAAGCGTCACAGTAGTCTTTGGGAGCGAGCTCTGCGCCCAACAGAGAAAGGTCGAGGCGGTCAGCGAGCTGATGATTTCCCCGGAACAAATGCCGGTAGTACCAGCGATCATCACCACCAAAATGGTTGGTGCACATGGGCAGGGGGCGTATGACTAGATCGGGATATTTCTCAATTAGTTGGGTCAGTGCTTCGAGCACAGCCTTCTCGCAGCGTCGCTTGGTTTCTAGACAAGCTGCTTTACTCAGGTGGCGTGCGTAGTGCTCGTAGGGAAAATCGCGCAATCCCAGAAGCAGGATTTTGCCCGTGTGAGGGCGCTTCGTATGCAAAAGTGTTTGACGTTGGATTGCAAGCCACGTGAAGGCCGGATCTTCGGCAACCAGATCCGTCTCAACGTTTACACCCAGCTTGGCGGCGACGCTGCGTGACTGTTCGTCGCGGTAGATACGTGCGTCGGCCTTATGGAGAATTTGCCCGATTGCTTCGTTGTGCCATGAAGCGCCGAGTGGCCCCACTCCACATCCAGATACCAGGGTCTTGCGCCCAGCATTTTTGGCCACCTCGAAAATGACCAGCATGTCTGCTATTTCATCAATCGCCATCAATGGGCCACCGCCGAACACCACTAAATCTGCCTGGGATGCTAGTTGTACGCCTTGTTCGCGGGGCACAATATGGACGCTTTTGAGCTCTTCCATCTGACGCCTAGTCATTTCGCTAACATAGGGAAATAGGGACACAAGAACGACATCGATAGTTCCGAGGTGTTCCCGCAAGGCCTGGAGCACGCCACCGAGAATAGCCTTGTCGCCTAGGGTTTCTGTCCCGTACCAACCACAAATCAACACGCGAACGCCGTTGCCGCTGGACGGCCACAGTATGGCTGTATTACCAAGTGCTCGAAGATTGTCGATTCTTTTGGCAAATTCTATCCTGCGGCGGTAATCACTTCTGAAGATGTGGCGATACGCACTTTTCAGAAGGTTTTTTGCGCGCAGTTTGTCAGCCGCTTGCAGGATTAGCTCCTTGAGGTATTGCGCGCGCGGAGGAATACCAACGTAGTCGTGGTGGCAACTGGCGCAGTGAACTTGAAGGATCTCCTTCAAATGGTCTTCATTTCCGAAATACAATTGTTCGCTGTCATGCTTAGTGATGTTGCCCAGCACTTTGCTTTGCACTGCGCAGTACAGCAGTTCACCCTTGGACGTGATAGTGGCACCGCGATGCTGCCAGTCGCACCCGGCCTTGCGTGGAGCGGCGTGAACGATTTGGTCTATCAGCGACCGATAGAAGAACTTCTGTCGCTCACTCGTTTCATAGTGGGCAATCAAGCCTTCCAGGAACTCCGCGATGTGATACTTCTCTGCAGCATCAAGCGCATATGGGTCAAGCAGGTTCTGTGTGTACAGCCGTTGGTGCGGTATGCCCAGGCGGTACTTTATGTACAGCCCTTTAGACTGGCAAAATTCTAACAGATCACTTAACCCGTACACGTTCTCTTTGATGATGGTGCACCCAATGCGCACGTTGTGCACCAGCGGGGAAGCTTGGGCAAATTCGATGACGTGCTGTGCGTGCACAAAGTTGCCGGGTTTTCCACGCACCTTGTCATGCAGTTCACCGAAGCCATCTAGCGAGATCATCACGTCAAGCTTGCCGCCGTGTTGTTTGACCACCTCGCCAACTTCCGTGATCCGCGCTATCACTTCGTCGTACTTATAGGCATTGGTGATCAGGGATATGGTATGCAGCTTGGGCAGCTCTTCAAAAAGTACCGCTGTCAGTTGCCCAAGATCCTTGCGCAATGTGGGCTCGCCTCCGTTGAGACCAACAACCGACACCTCACTGAACAAGGGGTTTCGCAGCCCAGTCCTTAGCTGTTCTGGTGTGAGGACGTCCGATTTCTTGTTTTCCCAGATACGGCACATCTGACATTGCGAATTGCAAATGTCGATAACTGGGAACTGTAGCACGATGGGCTTTTCCAGCGGGAACGGACGTGGAATGATAATGTATTTCGCAATTTTGTATAAAGTATTTAGATTCACAGAAACCCCCTACTTACAGATCAAAAAAATTGCTTTTAGTTTGAGCATACCTATGTGGCGGGTCTGTGGGTTTAAAAAGTCGCTCAAGAGGTATGCAAAGCTGAGTGACAAAAGTGTGCCGACGGCTGCACCAACGGTGCCGTAGCGCGGGAGCAGATAGAGGTTGAATGCAACATTGGTCACCGCACCGATTACATTTCGAGTGAGATTCAAAATGGGTTTGGCTTCGGCCATGATCCAGGAGCCAGATACCACCCCCAATGAAACGAACAAACCACTCCAGACAAGGACAACCAGAATATCGGCCGAGCGCGTATATGCCTGTCCAAACAGCTTCGTGATGGCCCAGGGCGCCAGGAATGTTACCGCCACTGCAACGACATAAGAAATGGCTACTAGTACGACCAGGAGTTGATGGATGCGCTTGAGGTATAGCACCCGGTCACGTCTGCGTTGTCGAACAATGGCGGGAAAGGAAGAGGCGACCAGAGCACTCGGGATAAAGTACCAGGCCTCAGCAAGGCGCGATGCAACGGCGTATTGACCGGCAGCTTCGTCACCCAGCACGTTGCCAACCATGATTTGATCAATGCGCATAAAAACCAGGCAGGCAAAACCGGCAAACAGTTCTGGCCAACTTTGCGCGATTAGGCTCCATCCGTAGCGCATATCGATGTCGCCAGCACTGAGCTTGATACCGAAGGCACGGATCGCCCACCACAGAGCGAGAGCATTGCCCATCGCTTCAAGAGTTGTGACGACCGCAAAATGCAACACGCCTGAGTTGCCCAGCAGCAGACCCACCTTGATGCAGAGGAAGCCGAAGAAACTGACGCTGCGTGCGAGAACGCAGTAGCGAGATGCTGTCTTGGATTGAAAGTACAGATCGATGACGTCAAACGATGTGAACGCTAGGGTGGCAGAAACGATGCCGACCAGCAGCGGGTTGCCTTGATCAAATACCAAACTGATTGTTACCGTGGCTACGTAACAAAGAATCGAAAAAAGTAGGCGCCACACAAGCGTAGAGGCCACTATGCGGCGGACAAATTTTTCTTCGTTAGCGTGAAGGGTCAGCTCTCGAACCACCGCGCGATTCAGGCCAAGGGTAGCGAACACACCTACCAAGGAGGAAAGTGCCAATGCAAGGCTCAGCGCACCGTAGTCGTTGGGTCCCAGGTGACGGGCAATCCAGATGCCGATGAGGACACCCGCAACCGTCCGAGCTACCTGGTCGGCTGCCATCCAGCTGAAGTTTTTGAGAATATGCTCGAGCCCTTGCATCGTCCATTTATGCTCTGAGCGGTGGTATCAGATACGCGAGTCAGCAATATTTGCTGCGTAACGCCGACAACTCTGATAGGCAAGAAGCCTGCCAAAGGTCGCTTTGAGGGTGGTCAGCACAGTTCCTTCCGCGGGGAGTTTTTCAGCGGTCGGCGATGGTGAAGCAACTTTCGATCAACACGCATCTTGATAAGCCTTGACAAGGCCAGCCCATAAATCGTGTTTCGCCTGCCAGCCCATGGCTCTGAGGCGGGAAACATCCAGCACCTTCCTCGGCGTGCCGTCGGGCTTGCTGGCATCGAACACGATTTCCCCCTCATACCCAACCACCAGCCGCACGAGTTCGGCAAGCTCGCGGATGGTGAGGTCCGTTCCAGTGCCGATGTTTACCAGAGGGGCAAGGGGCAAAGTACAAGGTTCTAGGGAGGTGGCGGGCCTGAGGAGTTGGTCGAATTTGTCGTCTGGCAGATTCATGAGGTAGATGCAGGCGTCGGCCATGTCGTCGCTGTAGAGAAATTCGCGCCGAGGGGTTCCAGTTCCCCAAAGCACAACCCTTGGTGGTCTGCCTTCGAAACAAGTAGCATAGAGGTCGCGCTTGATGTCTTCCGGAATAGGACCATGGAGACGCTCATCGGCTTCGACGGCGGACCAGTTCTTTTCCATCGCCAGCTTGGCCAAATGGAATTTGCGCAGCATCGCCGGAATGACGTGGCTGTTTTGTAGGTCGTAGTTGTCGTTGGGGCCGTAGAGGTTGGTAGGCATGACGGCGAGGAAGCGCGTCCCGTACTGCCGGTTGTAGGCCGAGCACATTTCTATGCCTGCAATCTTGGCCACGGCGTAGGGCCGGTTGGTAAGCTCCAGCGGCCCGGTGAGAAGGTATTCCTCCTTGATGGGTTGCGGGCAGTCTCGAGGGTAGATGCAGGAGGAACCCAGGAACAGCAGGCGCTTGACACCATATTGCCAAGCGGCGTGGATGACGTTGGTCTGGATGGCTAGGTTCTGGTGGATGAACTCCGCCGGATACGTGTTGTTGGCGTAAATGCCCCCCACTTTCGCCGCGGCGAGAAAGACATATTCCGGCCGCTCGGCGGCAAAGAAGGCTTCAACGTCCGCCTGGCGGGTGAGGTCAAGTTCCGCGTGGGTGCGAGTGAGCAGGTTCGTATAGCCCTGCGCCGTGAACTGGCGCATAAGGGCGGAGCCCACCAGGCCGCAGTGGCCGGCCACATAGATGCGCGCGTCAATGGGCATAGCGTGGTCGGTTTGCATGGGGCTCACTCCTGGCGGTTTGGCACCGTGTGGCCATGGGCGCGCATGAGCTGCTCACGCTGTGCCTCTTTCAGGTCGGCCTGCACCATTTCCCTGACCAACTCGTCGAATGTCACGCGCGGGCACCATCCGAGTTTTTCCCGAGCCTTCTTGGCATCACCCAGCAAGGTTTCGACCTCGGTGGGGCGGAAGTAGCGCGGATCAACGGCGATGATGCAGCGGCCTTGGGCGTCAAAGCCTTTTTCCTCCACGCTCTTGCCTTCCCAACGGATTTCAATACCCAGTTCTTGCGCGGCGGCGTTGACGAAGTCCCGCACGCTGTATTGCTCTCCCGTGGCAATGACGAAGTCTTCCGGCTGCGGCTGCTGCAACATGAGCCACATGGCTTCGACGTAATCCCGAGCATGCCCCCAGTCCCGCTTGGCGTCGAGGTTCCCCAGGTAGAGACACTTTTGTAGCCCCAATTTGATGCGCGCAAGCCCTCTGGTGATCTTGCGCGTGACAAACGTTTCACCGCGGATGGGTGATTCATGGTTGAAGAGGATACCGTTACACGCGAAGATTCCGTAGGCTTCACGGTAGTTGACAGTAATCCAGTAGGCGTAGAGCTTGGCGGCGGCGTACGGGCTGCGCGGGTAGAAGGGTGTAGTCTCTTTTTGTGGAATTTCTTGAACTTTGCCAAAGAGTTCTGAGGTTGAGGCTTGGTAGAAGCGCGTCTGCTTCGTCAGACCCAACGTGCGAATCGCTTCCAGAATGCGCAACGTCCCCAACGCATCCGCATTGGCGGTGTATTCCGGCTCTTCGAAAGAAACCGCTACATGGCTTTGCGCAGCAAGGTTGTAGATTTCGTCTGGCTGCACTTTCTGGATGATGTGCATGAGGCTAGAGGAGTCGGTCATGTCCCCATGGTGGAGAAAGAACCGGGTTTGCCCCTCGCGCGGATCGATGAACAGGTGGTCGATACGTTGGGTATTGAAGAGACTCGTGCGCCGTTTGATGCCGTGCACTTCGTAGCCTTTGGCGAGCAAAAATTCGGCAAGATAGGCCCCATCTTGCCCGGTGATCCCTGTGATGAGCGCTTTTTTCATACTAGGCTTTCCTTCCGTATTGGTCTTCGATACGGACGATATCGTCTTCGCCCAGGTATTCACCACATTGCACCTCGATCATGATCAACGGGATGGTGCCCGGGTTCATGAGACGGTGCGGTTGTCCAGCAGGAATATAGGTCGATTCGTTGGGACGCACGAAGAATTCTTGTGAGCCATTGATGACTTTTGCCATACCCGTGACGACAACCCAGTGTTCCGAGCGGTGGTGGTGTAATTGCAGGCTGAGGCTGGCACCCGGTTTGACCTCTATGCGTTTGATTTTGAAGCGGGGCCTCTCCTCGAGCACGGTATAACTCCCCCACGGACGATAAACAGTGCGGTGGACGCGGAACGCTTCGTGGTTGCAATCCTTGAGGTGCTTGACGATCCGTTTCACGTCCTGTGCTTTCTCTTTGTGGGCAACGAGCGTGGCATCTGGGGTATCGACAATGATGAGGTCTTGTACGCCCACTGCTGCGACGAGATGCGCTTCGCTTTGGACGAAGGTATTGTGGCAATCCAAAAGCATCGTCTCCCCGATGGTGCGGTTGCCCGCATCGTCGGCTTGCGCTAGCTCAACCAACGCGTTCCACGAGCCAATATCACTCCATCCCAAGTCGCAGGGGACCACCGCAACGTTCGCGGCCTTTTCCATCAGCGCGTAGTCGATGGAAATGTCTGGCAATTCGTTGAATGGTACTTTGGGGAGCTCCACCGGGTTTGCCGCCGGTTCAGTCTGCTGCCAAACGGTGCGCGCAGCAGCAAAAAGATCTGGGCAGGTCGTTTCCATTGCGGTAAGCAGCGCTTCTGCGGTAAAGCAGAACATGCCAGCGTTCCAAAAGAAGCGACCGGCGGCAAGGTATTCAGCAGCGCGGACGGCATCCGGCTTTTCGACGAAGCGCACAGCCACCCTGCCAGCGCCATCTTGCACGGGGAGGGGATCGCCCGCTTCGATGTAGCCAAAGCCGGTTTCTGGCGCGGAGGGAGTGATACCGAAAGTGACGAGCCACCCTTGCTGCGCCAATACCACCGCCGTAGCAAAGGCCTGATGAAAAGCTTCGAGTTTTTTGATCAGATGATCGGCTGGCAGAATGAGGAGGGTCGTTTGTAGACCAAATCGGTCATGCGCATAAAGAGCAGCAAGCGCCACGGCAGGCGCGGTGTTGCGGCTACAAGGTTCCAGCAGGTAGATTGGTTCAGCCGAAGGCGCAAGCGGTTGATATTCGTCTTTGGTTTGAAAGTAATAGTCGCGGTTGGTGACGGTAAGAATGCGCTGCACGCCGGGCAGGCTTGCCGCGCGGAGAAAAGTCTTTTGCAAGAGGCTCTGCCCATCCGGCAGCCGAATAAAGGGCTTGGGGTGCGCTTCACGTGAAACCGGCCACAGGCGAGTACCCGCGCCGCCAGAAAGAATAACCGGGAGCAAGATGTTCATAACCTTTATGCTATCCGTGGTTACGTCAATTTTCGCACAAAAAAGAAAAAAGACATAGCGATATGCCCACTTCCGCTTGCGTCATTTTGGATAAACATCTTCTTTTCCTATTTATGCTACCATTTTGCTGTTTTTTTGATGAGGTACCACAACCATGACCGGCTACGTCTCTGAAGCCACCCGTTTCCTGCAGGACTACCTCGACAACCACCCGGAGCAGCGCGAAGTGGCGCGGCAAGGGCGCGCGTTGTGGTGGGATAAGCCGCAAGACCCGGAAACCACGGCGCAGTTTGCCGCAGCGCGGGTTCCCACCTACCCGTACTATTACGACACCAGCCATCCGCAGCTCGATCCCTTTCGCGCAGAGGGGTACCGACCGGCGCTGCCGCCGCGCTTGGCTGCGCGCGTCATGGAGCGTTCTGCCCAGACGGAGCACGCCTGAAGGCTCTACCTGCCTCTGTGCTGCCCACGCCGTACGTCCTGCTCGATCTCGAGACCACAGGCGCGCATCCGGAGCGTGACCGGATCATCGAGGTAGCGCTCACCCGGGTCACGGATTCTGCGTCGCCCGCTGAGCGGTGGGAGACGCTGATCAACCCTGAAGTGCCCATTCCACCGGTGATCGAACGGCTGGTGGGGATCAGCAGTGCGATGGTCGCCGAAGCGCCAACGTTTGCCGAAATTGCGGAAACGTTGCGCGCGTTCTTGGCCGATGCGGTGCTCGTCGCGCACAATGTCCGTTTCGATTATGGGTTTTTGAAGCAGGCGTTTGCCCGCTGCGGCATTGCGTTTTCTGTGCCCCTTTTTTGCACGGTGAAGTTCGCGAAAGCGCTGGAACCGGAGCACCGCCGCCACGGGCTCGACGCGCTGATCGAACGGCACGGCTTTTCGTGTCCGGCCCGCCACCGCGCACGCGGTGACGTTGCGGTGCTCGAACAGTATCTGGCCTTTGCGCAGGCCCATTTTCCGCCCGAACGGCTGTTGATCGCTCGCGAAGCGGCGATGAAGCACCCCGCGCGCCCGCCGGGGTTGGCCGAAGGGGTGATCGAGGCGATTCCCGAAACGGCGGGTGTCTATCTCTTTTTCGGCGACAACGATCTGCCGCTCTATATCGGCAAGAGCAAAGGGCTGCGCAGCCGCGTCACTGCGCATTTCAGCGCAGCTACCCGCAACGCGACGGACGCGGAGATCGCGCGGCAGATCCGCCGCATCGAGTGGTTGGAGACCGCGGGAGACCTGCACGCGCAGCTGGTAGAGGCCGAATTGGTTCAGTCGATGAAGCCGCGCTACAACAAGCGGCTGCGCCACAATCAGGTGGCCGTGGCGATCCACGTCGCGGGTTTGAATGCGGCTACCCGCGCACCGCTCACCGTCACCTATCTGCCCATCCAGGGCACCGATCCCCGCGCTTGGCCTGCTGGGACGTTTGGCGCGTTCTCCAACCGCAAACAGGCGGAACAGACGTTGCGGCAATTGGCGAAAAACCATGGGCTTTGTCCGGTGCGGCTCGGTTGGGAGCCTGCTTCGCGCCGCGCGTGCAGTGCGCATCAGTTGCGTCATTGCCACGGTTGGTGCGCAGGCAAAGAGTCCGCCACGGAACACGACGCGCGCTTGCTTGCGGCATTGCAGCAATTGGCGCCACACCCGTGGCCGCACGACGGTCCAGTTCTTCTCCCTGAAGCAAACGAAACAGGCAGCCGCACGGTCTGGTTTCTGGTCGACCAGTGGTGTCTGCTCGCGCGTTTCGAACGCGAGCCGACACCGGACGAGATTGCCGCCGCGTGCGCAAAACCCTACCGCTTCGATCTCGACGTGTTTCGCATCCTCAAAGCCCACGGGCTTGCCAAACTCTCGGTACAATAGCGCTATGCCACGCACCGATATCGAAATCATCAACAAACTGGGGTTGCACGCGCGCGCCAGCGCCAAGCTTGCGGAGCTGGCGAACCGCTTCCCGTGCGAGATCTGGCTCGAGCGTAATGGTAGGCGGGTGAACGCCAAAAGCATCATGGGGATTTTGATGCTCGCCGCGGCGAAAGGGACCACGGTAACCGTTGAGACGCAAGGCGAAGAGGCTGAAGCAGCGCTCGCGGCGATCGTCGATCTTGTCCAGAACCGCTTCGGCGAACCGGAGTAACGCGGTGTCCGCCGTTGCGTTCACGCTCCACGGGCTTGGGGTCTCTTCCGGGATCGCGATCGGTCGCGTCCATCTGGTCTCCCACGCGCTGCTGGAGGTACCGCACTACGAAATCCCGCCGGAACGGGTTGCGGAGGAGCGCACGCGTCTCAAAGAGGCGGTGGATGCGGTACGCACCGAACTGCGTTTGTTGCGCGCAGCGGCCGACCAGAGCGCCGCACAGCAAGAGCTCGACGCGTTCATCGACCTGCAGATCTTGATGCTCGACGACCCGATGCTCATCGACGCGGCGCTGGAGCGAATCGCGGCAAACGGGATCAACGCCGAATGGGCGTTGGCGCAACAGCTCGAGGAGCTCCTGGCGGCGTTCGAGGCGATCGACGACGCCTACCTGCGCGAACGCAGGCAGGATGTGATTCAAACCGTCGAGCGGCTGATGAAGGAGTTGCGCGGCCTGGCGCGACCGATGCGCGCGCGGCACGAAGATTGGCCGACGATCATCGTCGCGCACGACCTCTCTCCTGCCGATACCATCGGGTTTCGCGGGCAACGGATTGGCGGATTTCTTACCGACGTCGGTAGCCCCACGTCGCACACTGCGATCGTCGCGCGTAGCCTCAAGCTCCCTGCGGTGGTAGGGGTGCGCCACGCGCGCCAGCTCTTGGAAGACGACGAACTGGTCATCATCGACGCGCGCCGCGGGGTGGCGATTGCCAATCCACCGCCAGAGGTGGTCGAAGAGTATCGGTTACGCAAAGCGGAGCTCGATCTCGAGCGCACCCGTCTGGCGCGACTCAAAGAATCGGCGACGCGCACCCTCGACGGCACCGAGATTCAGCTCCACGCCAACATCGAGTCGCCGAAGGATTTGCCTGCCGTGCGTGCGGTAGGAGCGGACGGAATTGGCCTTTACCGCACCGAGTTCCTGTTCACCGAACGCGCCGACCGGCCGTCGGAAGCCGAGCAGTTCGAAGCCTACCGCGAGGTGGTGCGCGGCATGAAGGGCAAACCGGTGACGATTCGCACCTTCGACCTGGGCGCGGACAAAGATTTCGACCTGAGCGATGAGCGGCGCGCACCCGCAAACCCGGCGCTAGGGTTGCGCGGGATCCGCTACTGCCTGGCCGAACCCGCCTTTTTCCTCACCCAATTGCGGGCGATCTTGCGCGCCGCGGCGTGCGGGCCGGTGAAAATTTTGCTGCCGATGGTGATGCACGCGAGCGAAATCGATCGGGCGCGGCAACTGATCGCGCAGGCGCGCAGCGAACTCGTCGCCGAAGGAGTCAAAGTGCCGGAACAGATACCGGTGGGCGCGATGATCGAAGTCCCTGCGGCGGCGATCGCGTTGCCGATGATCGCGCGCCGGGTCGATTTTCTTTCGATCGGCACGAACGACCTCATTCAATATACGCTGGCGATCGACCGCCAAGACGACGCCGTTGCCGAACTCTACGATCCGCTCCACCCCGCGGTGCTGCGCCTGCTCGCTGGGATTCTTTCGTTTGCGGCGCGGATCGATCTCCCTGTTTCGCTGTGCGGCGAATTGGCAGGCGACCCGGACTACGCGTGGCTCCTTGCTGCGCTGGGGTTACGCGAATTCTCGATGCATCCGGAGCGGTTGCTGGAGGTACGGCAGCGGCTGCTCTATGCGAACCTGGACGAATTGGCGCCCAAAGCGCAACGTTTGGTAAAACTGGACGAACCACAAAAGATCCGCGAGGCGTTTGCGCGCTTCAACGACGGGGCGCGGTAGCCGCAGTCGCTCGCTCGGATGCCGGTGCGTACTGACTGGTCAATTGGGCGTGCGCTCTGCAGCGTTCTGCGCGTGCGCGCGTGGCTGTACGCTTGCGGTGGCAGTATGACGCGGTTCAAGATGCGGGGCAACGGCATCGGCGAGTTGCACGAGTACCGCATCCACCCCCCCTTCGGCGGCGCTCCAAAGGTCGATCGCAGCGACGAGCACCTGGTACGCGGCGTCGATGCGACTGGCGCGCACCTTCGCCAATTCTTGCTGCGCGTTCAGCAGATCGACCGCGTTGCGGGTTCCCGCCTGAATCCCCTTTTCGGTGCCGATCACCGCTTGCTGCGCAGAGCGTTCCGCCTGTTCGAGCGCTTGCCACTGCGCGTAGCCAAAGCGCAGCGCGGTGTAGGCCTGAGTCACCGATTGGGTGAGTTCGCGCCGTTTCGCTTCGGTTTTGAGTTGCGCTTCTTCGAGCGCCGCAAGCGCCGCACGCACCGACGCGTCGATCCCACCCCCTGCGTAGAGCGGAATCTGCAGTTGGACCGCGGCGCTGGTGGTGTCGTACTGCTGACCGATCGTGGTTTCGGTGTCGCTGCGGCTCATCCGCCGGGTCACCACCAGATCCACGATGGGTTTGTGCTGCCCACGCTGTTGTTCGACCTGCTGCCGTGCCGCGGCTTCTTGCGCGACGAGCGCGCGCACCTCGGGGTGGTGGGTATGGGCTGCATCGATCCACGCCGTGAGCGGCTTGGCAAGCGCCCGTTCGGCAAGTGGCGGCACCGCCTGCATCGCATCGAGTTCGTCCTCACTGACCGAGCGCCCGATGAGCGCTGCGAGCGCCGCGAGCGCCTGCTGCAACGTCCCCTCTTGCTTCAAGACGGCCGCTTGGGCGATATCGAGCCGCGCTTTGGCATCTTCGACGTCGGTCCGTGTGGCGTTACCGAGCGCAAAAGCGCGCTGCGCCTGTTTGAGGACGAGTTCGTACCGGGCTACGTCCTGTTGCGCGACGGCTTTTTGCGCGCGCGCCGAGAGCGCTTGCGCGTACGCCTGCGCCACCTGCCGTAACAGACGCACCCGTGCGGCTTCCACGGTAATTTGGCTCGCTTCGGCCTGCGCCTCGGCCCGTTTCCATCCGGCCCAATCGCTGGGACGGTAAAGCGGCTGCCGAGCAGTCAGGCTCCAATTGCGCGATTGGTAGTCGTTGCTCACGGTGCGCCCTTTGGAAAGACCGCTCAGATATTCCGTGTCGGTTTTCGCCCGCCCCGCTGCAGCGGAAAAGGTGAGCGAAGGAAGGAGCCGCGCACGCGCCACGTCGACCCCCGCGGCGTCGCTTTCCGCCCGTTTCTGGCTCACTGCGAAATTGGGGTCGTTCTGTTCCGCCAACCGGAACGCTTCGGTGAGGTTCAACGCGTACGCCGCGTGGGCCGAAAAAACCGCCAATAACGCAGCGACGGTCTTTTGACGCCACCCGATTCGGGAGCGACGAGTTCCAAGGCTTCGCGATGCCGATCCCCTTTGGTGACACATGGTGCGGTCTCTGCCGCGCTCGGGCAGGCGCTGAAGCATCGCGGGTTCAAAGGCTTTTCGTGGGTTCATGGCTCTTTCACCGCGCTGTGGAGACGCTCCCAGATCGGTTTGATCAAGTACTGCAAGAAGGTGCGCTCTCCGGTCTTGATGAGTACCGTCACCGGCATCCCAGGTTGAAGGTGGCGGTTGGGGCCGAGCGTCTGCCAACCGTTTTCGGTCAATTCGACGCGCGCAACATAGTGCGGCGGGAGCGGTTGCCCGGACGGTGTCTGGCGTTGATCGGTGACCAGATCGGCAGAGACCGAGATCACCCGCCCTTCGAGCACCTTACCCGCCAAATCGTGGAAATTGGCGAGTTGCACTTCGGCAAGCAACCCGGGATGGACCCGCTCGATGTGGTGCGGCGGAACCTGCACTTCGAAGACCAGTTTTTCGTCTTTCGGGATGATCTCAAGGAGCGGCTCGCCGGGGCGGATCACACCGCCGACAGTATGCACCGCGAGCGCATTGACGTAGCCGGTTACCGGCGCGCGGATCACGGTGCGGTCGAGCTCCTCTTTGAGCGCCCGCACCCGCTCTTCCACCACCGCCAGTTGTTTGGTGACTTCCGCCAGTTGCGTTTCGACCTCTTTGCGGTACTCTTCTTGCAGGGACTGCGCGCGCAGCCGCGCCTCCAAGGCTTGCTGTTTCGCAAGCGTGATCTGGTTTTGCAGTTCCAACGCCTGCCGTTCCAGCTCCAGCTGGGTGTTGCGCGGCGCGTACCCTTCCTGTGCCAACGCCCGCATTCCGTCGAGCTGCTCCTTGAGGAATTTGAGCTGTTCGGCCCGCGCCGCAGCGTTCTGTTCCGCAGTGCGCGCAGTTTCGTCGAGCACACGCAGCTGCGCCGCGAGCGCCTCTTTCCGCGAATGAAAGAGCGCTTGCTGCTGCGCGATCTGCGCCACTGCATCGCCTGCTTCACCGATTGCGCGGAGGCTTTCCGGGAAGGTCACGGTTGCGGCGCCGTCACGCTCCGCTTCGAGCCGCGCTTTCGTCGCGAGGAGCGCTGCGTACTCCTTGAGCGCGCTCTGGTATTGGGCGGAAATCGTGGTGTCGTCGAGAATGATCAACGGTTCTCCTTCTTCGACGAACGCCATGTCTTTGACCAGAATCGCTTTGACGATGCCGCCCGTGAGGTGCGAAACGGTTTTGCGCTTCGATTCGACGATGGTCACGCCTGGCGCAGGTACACCGGAATCGAGCGGCGCGGTCGCAGCCCACACCAGGAACCCGCCAAAGAAGAGCAACAAGATCCAAACGCCAACACGCAGGAACCGGCTCGCTTCATCCGGCAACACTTCGTGCGCCACCTCTTCCACTGGTCGCGCATCGGCTTCCAGCGTGAACGGTTCCACTGTGCCTCTCGAGCCGCGTGCGGTTTGGCCGCGTTCCGAGGCCGGCACGGCGGCGGTGCTGCGTTCGGGTGGACTTTGCCGGCTTTCGGGGAGCGATTGCGCCGTCACGTTCGTTTCACCGGGTTGAGACACCATCAACTCTCCTGCGCTCGGGTAACGGAAGCATTGGGCGCCGCGTCACGGGCGGACGATGCGGCTGCAGGCGTACCCGCAGACGCGGTTTGTGGGGCCGCTTGCCCAGACGACGGTGCCTGCGCAGCCGGCGGTTGCGCTGCGTGTTGTTGCGCCGCTTGCTGAGCCTGTTGCGCTGCTTGCTGCAACGCGGCAAGGACCTGATCCCGCGGCCCATAGGCATGCAACATGCCGTCGCGCATCACCGCGAGCCGATCGACCACTTGCAGTACGCTTGTACGATGGGTGATCACCACCACGGTACGCCCTTGACGTTTCATCTCCGCCAACGCGCGCACCAAAAGCGTTTCGCCGATGTCGTCGAGGTTGGAGTTGGGTTCGTCCAATACGATGAGGCGTACGTCGCCATAGAGCGCGCGCGCCAGCGCAACCCGCTGCCGTTGCCCGCCAGAAAGGACCATGCCACCGGGACCGATCGGCGTGTCGTACCCTTGCGGCAGGCGCAAGATGAGGTCGTGCACTCCTGCGCGTTGCGCCGCTTCGACGATTCGCTCCGAATCGAGCGGCCCGAAACGGGCGATGTTTTCCGCGATCGTGCCGTCGAAGAGTTCGATGTCTTGCGGCAGATACCCGATATAGGGGCCCAGTTCCGCTTTGTCCCACTGGGTGACGTCGGCGCCATCCAACCGCACTTTGCCCGCAGCGGGCGCCCAGACGCCGACCAACAGCCGCGCGAGCGTCGATTTCCCCGAACCTGAGGGGCCGATCACGCCGACGACCGTTCCCGGCGGGATCTCCATCGTCACACCGCGCACCACCGGCGTTTGGCTGCCCGGCGGGACCGCGACCACCCCCTCGACCGACACATGCCCTTTCGGTGGTGGAAGCGACAAACGCGGTGGCCGTGCCGGGAACGCGGTGAGCAGCTCTCCCAACCGTTCGTACGCCAGCCGCGCCTGGACGAATCCGCGCCAATTGGCGATCAGTTGGTCGATCGGCGCGAGCGCCCGCCCCATCAAAATGGAGCCGACGATCATCGCGCCGGGGGTCAATTCATTCTGCAACACCAACCACGCGCCCAGCCCCAAGACGAGCGACTGTGAAGTGATGCGCACGAAACGGGTAATCGCTGAGATGAGCCCCGCGCGGTCGCTCGCCACCGCTTGCAACACCAGGTGCTGCACGTGCCGCGCCTTCCAGCGCTGGCGCAGCGCCGGGAGCATCCCCATCGCTTCGACCACTTCGGCGTTCGCCAGCTGATTGTGGGCGAAGTTGGTCGCTTGGTTGGCGTACTTGTTCGCTTCGGCCAGGGGTTTTTGCGTCGCCACCTCGGTGACCACCGTGAGCACGATCAGGATCAGCGCCGCACCCACACTGAACCAGCCCATAAGGGGATGGAGTACGAAACAGGCGGCCAGGTAGATCGGAAACCAAGGGGCGTCGAAAAAGGCAAAGGGGCCGTTACCGGTGACGAACTGGCGCAATTGGGTGAGATCGCTGAGCGCCTGCCGCGCGTTCGCGCCGCCGCGGCGCAACGTGGCTTCGAACGCGGCGTCGAAGATGCGCTGATTGATTTTGGCTTCCATCGCCGCCCCCACCCGCACGAGTACGCGCGAACGGATGAACTCGATCACCGCCATGAGGAGAAAGAGCCCCACCACCAGAATGGTCAGCACCAAAAGCGTGGTGGTGTTGTGGCTGCTGAGCACCCGGTCATAGACCTGTAGCATGTAGAGCGGCGCGGTGAATTGCAGTAAATTGATCACGAACGAAAACGCGCCCACCCCAACGAAATAGCGGCGCATCTCGGTAAAGAGCTGCGCCAGCTCGGGAAACCGGCTCTCTTTTTTGGCCATTGGTAGTGACTTCCTCTCTTGCTGCCGCGGTTGGTGCGCTGCGGCAAAACGGGATTGTCGCACAATGCGAAAGAGGGTGCCAAGGGATATATGCAGTTTTTTTGCGCTCGATCACTCTGCCGTGACGGCGATCACAACTCTGTTTCACGGCGGCTCGTGCAATCGAGTACGGCATCGTGATTCACGCACAGCTCTTCCCACTGCACGACGGTACGATTTTGGAACGAAACGGCACGGCGCAAAATCCATTGTCGCAAAGTGGTTGACTGATACCCAGCATTTAAAGATAATAGCGCTCTCTCGCGTTCCCCGATAGCTCAGCTGGTAGAGCAACGGACTGTTAATCCGTGGGTCGCAGGTTCGAGCCCTGCTCGGGGAGCCAGAGAACCAAGCAAACGCTCGATTCATTTCGATAGTCACAGAGCGAAAGCCACGTTTTGTGGCTTTTTTCATTTAGAGGTCACCCGATGTCGGTTGCCATCGCCACCGTGCCGCTTGCCGCGGTCACGGCAACGCTGCACGAAAACGACGCAGAGGACGCGCCGCGCGACCGCTCCCACAAAGCCGAAAAGCTGGAAAAGTCGCTGTTGCGCGCGGTGGGTGCTGCGATTGCCGATTACGCGATGATCGGCGACGGTGACCGGATCATGGTCTGCGTCTCCGGTGGCAAGGATTCGCTGACGCTTCTTTCGCTTTTGTTGCTCCTCCAGGCGCGCGCGCCCGTTTCGTTCGAACTCGTTGCGGTCAATCTCGACCAAGGACAACCGGGTTTTCCCGCTGAGACACTACCGCGCCACTTCGAAGCGCTCGGGGTCCCGTACCGGATCGTGCGCGAAGACACCTATTCGATCGTCCAAGAGAAGATCCCCGCGGGCAAAACCACCTGTTCGCTCTGCTCGCGGCTGCGGCGTGGCATCCTCTACCGTACGGCACGGGAGTTGGGGTGCAACAAGCTTGCGCTGGGCCACCACCGCGACGACATCCTGGAAACCTTCTTTCTCAACCTCTTTTTCGGTGGCCATTTGAAAGCGATGCCGCCGAAATTGGTGAATGACGACGGCGACCTGATCGTAATCCGACCGCTTGCCTACTGCCGCGAACGCGAGATCGAGCGCTACGCCCGTGCGATGGCCTTCCCGATCATCCCGTGCAACCTCTGCGGCAGCCAGGAGCACGCGCAGCGCAAACAGATCAAGGCGATGCTGCGCGCGTGGGAGGCCGAAGACCCACGCCGCGTCGCGTCGATCTTCACCGCATTGCAAAACGTCACGCCATCCCACCTTCTGGATCGCACGCTTTTCGATTTCGTCGGATTGCACACGACTCCTACCCCGCATCCCTAAGGTGTCCGACCAGACGCCACGTTCGTACGAGCCCCACGCCATCTCACACACAACATGGCCCGGGGCGAAGAGACATCCTATACTTTTGTCTCTGACGAACAGCGCATGGTGGGACATCTCCCGTGACTCGGGATACGAAAGCAACGAACGGCAACCGCGACCCGTCGTGGGCCGGCCTGTGCCGTGCCGCGACGCTGGCGTACGCGCTTTTGGCGGTAGTGGCGCTTGCGATCGCGCTTACGTTGGCGCAACCGGCGTTTCCGGACTACACGGACGCGCTCCTTTTCTTTGCTGCGGTGGTTTTCTGGGGCGCGTGGGCGGTCGTGCCCACACTTGCGCTGCTCTGCGCGCTGGGACGGTGGCGCACCCCGCGTACCCCCCGTGCGCAGAGCGTTCTTCTCTGGCTCCTGCTCGTTTGTTGTACCGGGCTGACGGGCGGTGTTGGCGTCCTGTTGGGTTGGATCGAAGCCCCGTCGACGGTGTGGCGCGCCACTGGCATTGCCGCGATGCTCGGTTTGGGGATCGGTTGGGTCGTCACCGGGTGGCAGGAGCGGCAGGCGCTCATCGACGCAGCGCGAACGGCGCAAGCCGCGGCGCTGCAGGCGCGCACCCATCCGCACTTCCTGCTCAACAGCCTCAACGTGATCGCAGGGCTGCTCCCTGACGCGCCACACCGCGCAGAACGCGCGATCGAAAATCTGGCGGTTTTGCTGCAAGCAGCGCTCAGCGACCCCCATCCTTGGCCGTTGGCGGCGGAGCTCGACGCGGCGCAAGCGTACTTGGCGTTGGCCCAGTTGCGCTACGGTGACCGTCTGGTGCTCGACTGGCAGATCGACTGCCCGGAAGCGGTGCGTTCCCAACGGGTACCCCGCTGGTGTCTTGTGCCGCTCATCGAAAACGTGGTGACGCACGGGGTGGCGCGCCGCCGCGAGCCGACGACGGTTTCGGTTACACTCCGGGTGACCGAAAATCAATTGACCGTGCGCGTTGGTAACCCGGTCGCGGAACGCGCGCAACACCCCACACGCTCCGATTCCGGCTTTGGCGTTGGCTTGGCGGCGGTGACGCGCCAGATCGTCGCTGCAGGCGGCACGGTGCAGCAGGTTCAGGAAGCGGGTTGGCACTGGGTGACGCTGACGCTACCGCTTGATCCGCGCAACCGCGCATGAAGAGGGTGCGATGCAGATCTGGATCGTAGAAGACGAACCGTTGGCTGCAAGTCGCCTGGCCCGCTTGCTGACCCCGCTGGGCCATACGGTTCGGACCTTTCCCGACGCCGAAACCACCCGAGCCGAAGCGGCACGGACACTACCGGACGTCGTCCTGTTGGATATCGAACTGCCCGGCGAATCGGGGCTTGCGCTTGCGCGCTGGTTCGATACGCTGCCGCAGCCGCCCGCGGTGGTCATGGTGACCGCGTACCCGGAACACGCGCTTGCGGCGTTCGCGGCCCATGCGGTCGATTACCTGGTGAAGCCCGTTCGCGCTGAGGCGCTCGCGCGCGCACTCCAAGCCGCGGCACGTCCCCGCCGCCCTCAGGCTGCGGCCGCGTCGGACGAGCCGATCTGGACCTTCTCGTTGGGCCGACAGCGAGTACAGGTACCGCAGTCGGCGATCCGCTATCTCTCTGCGGAGGCGAAAACGGTCTGGGCAGAAACGACGCTGGGGCGACTCGCTGCCGAAGGGTCGCTCACCCAGTGGGCAGCGCAGTTGGGAGAGAGCTTCGTGCGCACCCATCGTGCCTATTTGGTGAATCGCGCCTGGTTGGCCGCATGGGTACCCGACGCCAGCGAAGGGGGCGGCATCGTCGCGTTACGGGATGGTACGACGCTACCGGTGAGCCGCCGCCACGCCGCAGCCGTTCGTGCGCTCTTCCAACAAAAAAGCCAAGCGTGACGCTTGGCGGCAGATTCAGAAAATTCGATCACGGAAAGGGATTGGAGCGGGTGATGGGAATCGAACCCACGTTCTCAGCTTGGGAAGCTGATGTTCTACCATTGAACTACACCCGCTCGACGGCCGCATATTATAACCCAGTTTGCAAAAACTCTGTCAACAGCCGCTTCTTCTTTTGCGACATCGGAAAGGGGCGCCCACCGCCCTCATTCAGGACGTTATGCTGCAGTTTCGGGCAGAAGCCGCCGGTAGCGCCCGGCGAAATAGACGAGCGGTTCCCCGTCGAACCAGGCGTGGCGCACCACCCGCGCAAGGAAGAGGCGATGGTCCCCGCCGTCGTGTTCGGCGTAGGGCGCGAGTTCAAAATGCGCCAGCGCCGGTTCGATGAGCGGGACGCCATGGGCACCGTCGCGCCACGTCGTCGCGGCAAACGCATCGACACCCGGCGTGGCGAACGCCGTCGATACCGACTCCTGGTCGGCACGCAAGAGCGAAATCCCGTACCATTGCGCCTGTTGGAAAACAGAGAGCCGCCGCAGCCCCAACCCGAGGCTGAAGACCACGAGTGGCGGATCGAGCGAGACCGAATTGAACGAATTGATGGTGAGCCCCACCGGCGCCCCATCGCGGTCCCGCGCGGTCAGAATACCGATACCCGTAGCGAAACGTCCCAACGTGTCGCGCAACGCGCGCGACGCTTGATCTAGCATCGGGAGACCCCATTGGCAAAAAAACGCGAGAAGGGTAAATCATTCCCACCACAATGGCAAGCACTTTGGGCCGAACGCCTGATCGCCTGGCACCGCGTCGCAGGGCGCCGTACCCTTCCGTGGCACACCCGCGACCCCTATCGTATTTGGCTCTCCGAAGTGATGCTCCAGCAGACGCAAGTACCCACCGTGATCCCTTATTACGAACGGTTCGTCGCGACGTGGCCCACGGTCGAAGCGCTTGCGGCAGCGCCGCTCGAAGCGGTGTTGGCGGCGTGGAGTGGACTGGGGTATTACGCCCGCGCGCGAAACCTTCACCGCGCTGCGCAGCAGATCGTTCGCGCTTGGGGCGGCACATGGCCGCGTGATCCGGACGCTTGGGCGCAACTGCCGGGCGTGGGACGGTCGACTGCCGCGGCGATCTGCGCGTTCGCGTTCGGCACGCGCGCCGCGATCCTCGACGGCAACGTCGAGCGCGTGCTCGTCCGCCTCTTCGGGATCGCGACGCCACTGCCAGATACCGCAGTGAAGCGGCAATTGTGGCAGATCGCCGAAGCGCTGCTGCCAGAGTCACCCACGGCGATGCCGGAATACACCCAAGCACAGATGGACTTGGGCGCGCTCGTCTGCACCCGCGGCATTCCCAACTGCGCGTACTGCCCGGTCGCTCAGTGGTGCACCGCCTATGCGGTGGGTATCGCCGCCGCGCTCCCACAGCGCAAAGCGCGTGCGCCGGTTCCGGAGATCGATTGGACATTGCGCGCCTACCGCTGCGGTACCCGTTACTGGTGGGTACAGCGTCCCAACCAGGGGATCTGGGGCGGACTCTGGGCGCTACCGCACGCCGATGAGCCACCTCCGCCCGGTTCGTGGCAGCGCGCCAGTAGCGAAGCGTTGCCTGCGCATCGCCTCACGCACCGTCGGTTACGGATCACCATCGAAGAATGGACGACGCCGGCCCACCTCTGTTACGATTGCGAATCCTCCACGCAGGGGCGCTGGGCAACCGCGCGCGAAGCGTTGGCGTGGGGCCTGCCGCGTCCGTTGGCGGCGTGGGCGGAGACGCGCGCGGTGTCCTGACGCCTGACCCAGCAGGCCTGACCCAGAAAGGAGCAGACGATGGAACCCGGTTTTTGGCACGAACGCTGGCAAAAAGGAGAGATTGGTTTTCACCTCGACCGTTTCAACCCCAAGCTCCTCGCCTACTGGCCCCGGCTTGCCGTCCCGGTTGAGGCGACCGTCTTCGTTCCACTCTGCGGCAAAACCCTGGATATGTTGTGGTTGCGGGAGCAAGGCCACCGCGTGGTTGGGGTCGAATTGAGCCCAGTGGCCGTCAGTCAATTCTTCGAAGAGAACGACGCAACGCCCGAAGTCACCGCGTGCCCCCCACACGCCGCCTACACCACCGACGGGATTCGTCTCTATCTGGGCGACTATTTCGCCCTCACGCCGGAACAGGTGTGGCATTGGGGCCCGAAAGCGCCAGCGCACACCGCGATCTACGACCGTGCCGCACTGGTGGCGTTGCCGCCCGAGATGCGCCCCCGCTACGCGGCACAGTTGCGGAGTCTGGCCCGCCCGGGCACGAAAATGCTTTTGGTCACGCTGGAATACCCGCAGGCGGAACGCGCCGGACCGCCGTTCAGCGTCCCGCCAGACGAAGTGTTTCGCCATTTCGCCGACGTGTCTTCGATCGAACATTGGTCCGACGACGACGTGCTCCCGGAACACCCCCACTGGCAGGCACGCGGCATTTCCTACCTGCGCGAACACGTCTTCGCGCTCACCTGGCACCGCTGAAACGAAACCGCGCGCAGGAGCTCACGATGGCACAGGAAATCACCCTCTACTTCGGCATGGGCTGCTTCTGGGGCGCGCAACAGCGGTTGCGTGTTCTCCCCGGTGTGGTTGCCACCGAGGTCGGTTACGCCGGGGGGGACGATCCGAACCCCACCTACGAACGGGTTCTGGCGTTCGAGCGCGCGCTGCGCGCGGGAGTCGCCTCGGGCCGCAACCACGCCGAAGTGGTCAAGGTGGTATGGGAACCACCGCGCAGCGAGGCCGACCAGCTCGTTCCGCTGCTTGCGCAGCTCCTGGCCGCGTTCTGGGCAGGACACGACCCGACGCAGCGCGACCGGCAAGGCAACGACATCGGCAGCAACTACCGCAGCGCGCTCTATTACGAAGCGAACGACGACGCGGTTTGGCTGCTGCCGCTGCTTCTGGCCAGCCGCGCCGCGTACGCGTGGGCGTTGTGGCAGGCAGCGGGGGGCGCGCCCCGCTTTTCGGCGCCGACCACCGAGATCGCCCCGGTGCGCCACTACACCCCTGCGGAAAGCTACCATCAGGACTACCTGATCAAACACCCGGACGGTTACTGCGGTTTGGGGGGAACCGGTGTTCACCTACCCCCGTACCCCTGGACGCTACCGGGTGCCGAGTTACGCGCCTTCTGGGCCTGGCTGGGGCAAGCGGTACTATCCCCCGAAGCGTTCGCAATCGCGTTCGAACACGGTACAGAACGGCCGTTCACCGGTTGCCACCTCCACGAAAAACGCCCCGGACGGTTTTTCGATCCCCTCTCTGGTGCGCTGCTCTTTCGCTCCGCGACAAAATTCGAAAGCGGTAGCGGCTGGCCCAGCTTTTTCGCCGCGGAACCGGATGCGGTCACCGAGCACGAAGACCGCTCCTATGGGATGGTGCGCACCGAAGTACGCAGCCGCGCCACCGGCATCCATCTGGGCCACGTCTTTCCAGATGGCCCACCGCCGACGGGGCTGCGCTACTGCATCAACGGCAATGTGCTCGCGTTCGCGCCGGGTGCCGAAGCCGAAGGGGCCGCTTGATGGCACAGCCTTCACCTACCCTCTTTGTGCTCATCATCGCGCTCGTTGCGCTTGGGCCGCTTTCGACCGACCTCTACCTTCCGGCGCTGCCCGCGCTCGTTGCCGACCTCGAAACCGACGTCGCCCACGGGCAGCTGACACTCACCGCGTACATGATCGGCTTTGCGTTCGGCCAGCTCGTCTACGGCCCCCTTTCCGACCGCTTCGGGCGCAAGCCGGTGATCCTCTCGGGCCTGGCGCTCTATGCGGCAGCATCGCTCGCCTGTGTCTGGACCGAAAACATCACCATGCTGCTCGCGGCACGGGTGGTCCAAGCCGTCGGCGCCTGTGTCGGCCCAGTGCTTGGGCGAACGATCGTGCGCGACGTCTATGGGCCGGTAGACGCGACGCGGATGCTCGCGCACGTCGGCTCGGCGATGGCGATCGCACCGATGGTCGCACCGCTCATAGGCGGCGTGATCACCAGCCATTTCGCCTGGCGCGGCAATTTCGTCGCGCTTTTTTGCTACGCCGCGGTGACGCTCGTGGCGATCCTTTGGGCGTTACCGGAAACCAACGCCCACCGCGGCAAAGCGTCGTTCGGCTTTCTTCGCTCCTTTTCGGTGCTGTTGAGCGACCGGCGCTTTCGTTGGCTGCTGCTCTCGAACGCCTGCGGCTACGCGGCGCTCTTTGCGTTCATTTCCGGTTCGAGTTTCGTCTTCATCGGCATGTTCGGGTTCACGCCCGTGCAGATGGGGCTGGCATTCGCGGTGATGGTCACCGGCTTTTTCGCCGGTTCGGTCGCAAGCGCCCGCCTGTCACGCCGGCTGGGGGCGGAACGGTTGCTGCGGCTGGGTGGTTGGATCGGCTTGGGGGGTGGTAGTGCGATGGGGCTTTGGCTGTTGCTCGCGCCATCCCCGCTGGGCGTGATGCTCCCGATGTGGCTGTGCGGCGCTGCGGCCGGACTGTTGATGCCCAACGCAACCGGGTTGGCGCTCGCCCCCTATCCAAAGATCGCGGGCGCCGCGGCGTCCCTTTTGGGCTTTTCGCAGATGGGCATCGCCGCGGTTGCCGGAACCCTGGTGGGGCATCTCCTGGGCGAAACCCCGTTGCCAATGGCAGCGGTGATCGCGATCGTGATGGCGATTTCGTGGTGGAGCACCCAGCAAGCGGCGCCAGCAAATTGCCGGGGCGCGCCAACCTCCTGACGCGGTTGGCGGAAACCGCGAGTCCGTAGAAGAAAAAAGCGATGGCGCGTGACTTGCAAAATAAATCGAAAATAACTAATATAAGTTTATAACAACATTGTCATCCAACAGGAGCAGGCCCATGACGGAACGCACGCACGCACCTCGTCCGCTCTGGCACCCGCTGGTTGCGGGTATTGCGCTTGGCGTGACGCTGGTCTTCACCTTCTTACTGACCGGTAACGGCTTGGGCGCCAGCGGCGCCTTTGCCCGTACCGCGGCCTGGCTGGGCGGCGAAAGCGCGAAAACCAACGCCTACCTGAGCGCTTTCTGGCAAAGCGGTCACCCGTTGAACAATTGGATCGTCTGGGTCGTGGTGGGCGTTATCCTTGGCGCGTTGCTTTCCGCGATCAACAGCGGGCGGTTTCGCTGGAAACTGGAAGGTGCCGCAGCAATCGGTGCGGGCAAACGGATCGCCACCGCATTCGTGGGTGGCGTGCTCGCGGGGTTCGGCTCCCGTGTTGCCGCGGGTTGCACGAGCGGCCTAGGGCTTTCGGGCGGTGCGACGCTCGCCGTTTCGGCGTTCGTGTTTCTTGCGTTCTTCTTCGTTACCGGAATCGTTGTGTCGCGGATAATGCCCAAAGGAGCCTGAACGATGCCTTTTTACGATTATTCGCTTGCCTCCGGGTTGCTTTGCGGCATTCTGTTCGGTTACATCCTAGAATCAGCGGGCTTTGGCAGCGCTTGTAAACTCACCGCGCAGTTTCGGTTCTCGGATTGGGCGGTGCTCAAAGTGATGTTCACCGCGATCGTCGTTGCGGCGATCGGGCTCTACGCGCTCAGCGCAACGGGCGTGATCGCGTACCCAGATATCTACGTTCCGCCCGCCTACCTGGGCGGCGCCGCCATCGGTGGGCTTCTGATCGGCGCCGGATTCGCGGTAGGCGGCTACTGCCCCGGCACCGCCGCGAGCGCGTTCGGATCGGGTAGACTGGATGGCCTCGTCTTCATGATTGGCATGGTGGTGGGTGTCGGCCTCTTCGCCGCTGGCTACGATACTTTTGGGTCGTGGGTCACCCTTGGCGCGATTCAAACCAGCCGGTTACCCGAACTCCTTGGGATATCCGAGCCGGTGTTGCTCGCCCTCTTTGCGTTGCTGGCCGCGGTTATTTTCTGGCTTGGCTCCCGCGTGGAACGCAAGCTCGGTGGTGCGCTCACCGCAGAAGCGCTCGATGCGCGCTGACGGGGTGCGCACCTATCTGGACCCATCGTCACCCCCGCTTTCCCAGACACCTCAAAGGAGATGCCCATGAAATTGCCCAAGATCGTTCGCCGTGTGGCCCCCGCGGTTGCGGTAGCGCTCGCCACCGCGGTCACTCCGCCCGTGACCAGTGCGCAGGGCAATCCGTGCGCGCCCGCACGCCGGAGTATGAACCCGTGTGCGGCAGGAAACCCCTGCGCCCCCAGACGCCGTGCAGCCAATCCCTGTACTGCGGGGAATCCGTGTGCCCCTGTCCGCCGCGGCGGCAATCCGTGCGCCGCGGGGAATCCCTGCGCGCCGGTGCGGCGCGGCAGCAACCCCTGCGCCGCGGGGAATCCGTGTGCTCCCGTGCGACGCAGCAGCAACCCCTGCGCGGCCGGGAACCCCTGTGCGCCGAAACGCCGTGCTGCCAATCCGTGCGCAGCCAATTGATCAAGCATAACCGAATAGGAGGAGTCATCATGCGTGTTCGCTTCGTTTTGGCCGGTTTGCTCATCACCGGCACGGTTTCCGCTGCTGAACTCCCTGGCCCTGTCGTCACCGTCGACTGGCTTGCACAAAACCTCGATAGGGTGCAGGTCGTACAAGTCCATGCTCCGGACCTTTTCACCGCGCAACCGCAATACAAGAAAGACGAAAAAAGTGGCCAGACGAAATTGGTCGATGTCGGCGGTCACATTCCCGGCGCGCTGTTCGTCAATCCCAAAAAAATGCGCACTGAGCGCCAAATCGGCGACTTGAAGGTGAAGTATCTACTGCCACCGGCTGCAGAATTCACGCAATTCGTCCAGGCCAATGGGATCCAAGCCGGCAAACCGATCGTGCTCGTGCCAACGGGGACTTCGCCTGCCGAATTCAACGACGCTGCCCGCCTCTATTGGCAGTTCAAGTACTACGGCGAAAAGGATATCGCGATCCTCGACGGTGGCCTCGCGGCATGGATCCAGGCGGGGCAGAAAGTGGAATCGACCCCGGTGAAAGCACAACCGGGTAATTGGCAACCACAAGGAGAGAACCCGTCGATTCTGGCCACCAGCGAGGACGTTGCGGCGGGCAAAGCGCAATTGGTCGATGCACGCCCAATCAGCATGGCGTTCGGCTACACCAAACGCGACTACGTCTACGATTACGGCCACATCGCCGGCGCCAAGGTCTTCCCGCCGGAACTGCACACGATCCAAAAAGGGATCGCGCACCATCTCTTGAGCGCCGAAACCTACACGAAAGTCTTCCAAGCGATGGGCATCGACCCGAAAGCGCCGTCGATCACCTACTGCAACAGCGGCCACCTCTCGTCGGGTCCGTGGTTCATCCTGCACGAAGTGATGGGGAACCCGAACGTCGAACTCTATGATGGGTCGCTCCATCAATGGACGCTCGAGAAGCGCCCGCTCGTCTCGCTGATCCCGCACGGATCGCGGTAAGCGCTCCGGAAACGTGGTCCGCGCGGGCGCAAAGACGCGCGCGGACCGCGGTCAAAGACTGGGCGCTGGCAGAAGGGGCGTTACGCGCCGCCGGCAGTGACGTGGTGCGCGAAATGCTCCGTACTGCAGCGCGTTTTGTCACCTTGGACCACTACCCCGAAGGGGACGTTCTCGATGCCCACACTGGGGCCCAGTATTACTACCACGCCCATCGCAGCGGCGAGCACGGTCACTTCCATTGCTTTGCCCGCCCACCGCTCCTTTCGCCCGAAGCCGCCTGGCAATCGCGTGAGGGTAAGCGCTTTGGCCCCCAGGGAGATGAGGCGATCGCACACCTCGTTGCGATCGGGATGGACGCGTGGGGACGGCCGATCTCACTGTTTCTCACCAACCGCTGGGTGACCGACGAAACGTGGGTTCCAGCGCACCGCTTGCTCCCATTGGTAAACCGATTCGCCGTGACCCACGCGTACCCCAACTGGGCAGCGAACATTTGGCTCACGACGTTCATTCGAGCGGTCCAACCCTGGATCGTCGCGCTGCTGCGGGCCCGTGACGCGCGCATCGCGGCGCACCTTGCCGCCCAACCCGAATTGCTCGAAGACCGTTCGGTCGAAGTGATCGTGCAGATGGAGCTTACCACCGCGTGGCCCGCGCTGGCAGCGTGGGCCGGGTTAGAATTGCCACCGATCCCAGAATAGACGAGGAGACCGGTTCGATGCGTGAAGCCGCTGACGCACCCCAACCGACTGCGACCGACGCGCGCGTGGTCTTGGTCACCGCACCCGATGAAGCCACGGCGCTTACCCTGGCACGCACGCTCGTCGATGAGTCGCTGGCTGCGTGTTGCAGCCTCATCCCCGGCATCCGTTCGGTCTACCGCTGGCAAGGAGAGCGCTGCGAAGAGGCGGAGTGGCTCCTGGTGATCAAAACCACCGCACCGGCGCTTGCGCGCTTGACGCAGCGGGTGATCGAACTGCACTCGTACGAGGTGCCCGAGGTGGTCGCGTTGCCGATCGTTGGCGGCGCGGAACCTTACCTGGAATGGGTCGCTCAAAGCGTCATCGCCTCTTGAGCGTACCGCGGGAGCCCCTCTTGCCACACGCTGCATGTTCGTTCTTTTTGCGGTTGATCGTCGTAGCACGCGCTTTGCCGCGTAGGCTCGCGCGCGGCGTACTGGCAGCGCTGCTATTCGGCGCTCTGTCGTTCGCGTCCGCCGCCGACCCAGTTCCGCCCGAAGAGGCTTACCCCGCCGAGGCGTACCGCCTCGACGCGCAGACGATTGCGGTCGAATTCACGATTCGGCGCGACTACTACCTCTACCGCGACAAAATTCGCGTCGAACCGCTCACGCCGGGGCTGCAACTGGGAACGCCGACCATTCCCCCCGGTAAACGGAAAAAAGACGACTTTTTCGGGGAAACGGAGGTCTTCTACGATACCCTCAAGGTCACGGTACCGGTCGAATCGGCTCCGGCGACAGAAGCACCGTGGCGCATACGGGTGATCAGTCAAGGGTGCTGGAATGGCGGGGTCTGTTACCCGCCGCTCGAACAGACGCTGACGGTCGCCGACGCGCCACCGCAACGCTCATGGCTGGGGAAACTCGTCGGCAGTGTGACCGCGCCGGATGCCGATGCACCACGCAGCAGCGATTCGAATCCCCCGAGTAGCACCGCTGCGCCGAGCGGTACGGCACCATCCATGGCTCGTGCCAGCGTGCCAACTGGTTCCGCGACCGCAGCAACCGCGCCGGCACCCTCTTCGACCAGCGAACCGCCGCTCGCACGCGCTGCCGCACCCTTGACGGACGAAGCCGGGTCGCTTGCGGCGTTCATCGCCCAGCAAAACCGTGCGGCAGTCCTTGCCGCATTCTTCGGTTTTGGGTTGCTCCTTGCGTTCACGCCGTGCGTCTTTCCGATGATCCCGATCCTCTCCGGAATCATCGTCGGTCAAGGGGAAGCGATTTCGCGCGTACGGGCGCTCGGGCTCACGCTCACCTATGTCCTGGCGATGGCGATCACCTACGCCCTTGCCGGGGTTGCGGCGGGCCTTTCGGGGACGATGTTGCAAGCGGCGTTGCAACATCCGGCGGTACTGGTCACGTTTGCGCTCCTATTCGTGGCGCTTGCGCTGTCGCTCTTTGGCTTCTATGAGCTGCAACTGCCCCCGAGCTGGCAAACCCGACTCAACCAACTGGCTGGCAGCCAACAAGGGGGGCAGCTGATCGGCGTTGCGGTAATGGGCGTCCTTTCGGCGCTGATCGTCGGTCCGTGCGTGGCACCGCCACTCGTCGGGGCACTGCTCTACGTTTCCCAGACCGGTGACGCCGTGTTCGGGGGCGTCGCGCTCTTTGCGCTCGGGCTGGGGATGGGGGCACCGCTCATCGCGGTAGGTGTCGGTGCGCGCGCGCTGCTTCCGAAGAGCGGCCCGTGGATGAACGGCGTCAAAGCGGCAATGGGCGTGGTGATGCTCGCGCTCGCGTGGTGGCTCGTTCGCCCCGTGGTCGCCGATCTTTGGTGGCTCGTCGGTTGGGCGGTGCTCGCGGTGGGCACGGCAGTAGCGCTGGGGGCTCTTGAACCGCTTCCCATCGGTGCGCGCTGGCCGAAACGGATGGGGAAAGCGCTCGGGCTCCTGCTTCTTGCGTACGGCGTCGCGGCGTTTTGGGGGGCGCTCGCGGGCAATCGCGACCCGTTGCAACCGCTCGCAGGCTTTGCTGGCGGCAATGGGGGAATACCGACCGCGAACCGCGAAGCGCTCACATTCCAGCCCATCCGCTCCGTCAAGGAACTGGAAGCGCGCGTTGCCAACAGCACGCGTCCGGTGCTGGTCGATGTGCGTGCCGACTGGTGCATCTCCTGCATCGAGCTCGAGCGCTACACCTTTACCGATCCTCAGGTGGTCGCGCTTCTGCGCAACGTCACACTGCTCAAAATGGACGTCACCGAAAACAGCGAGCGCGACAAGGCGTTCCTACGCCACTTCCAGATCTTCGGTCCACCGGCGTTGCTCTTTTTCGCGCCAGGAAACCCTGAAGAGCTGCGCCAATACCGGGTTACGGGCTTCGTCGATGGGCCGACGTTCGCGACGCACCTCCGTCGGTGGCTCGGCCAGACCTGAAGAGCGAGACGGCTCGACCAGACCCGAGGAGCGATCACCCGTTGAACCGCCGAGATTTCCTGCGCCGTTTCCCCGCGATGGTGTCCGCTGTTGCGTCGGCGGCGGTTGCACCGGCAGTGCTGTTACGCGCCGCAACCGCAGGCGCGGCGAACCGCGCGGCGGTGGTTGCCGCGGCGTCCGACCTCAAATATGCGTTGGATGCGGTTGCCGAACGGTACGCCGCGCAAGGGAATCCGAAGCCGAAGCTGATCTTTGGTTCCTCCGGCAATTTCACGCGCCAAATTCAACAGGGCGCGCCGTTCGACCTTTTTCTCTCTGCGGACGAATCCTACATCGCCCAACTGGTCGCTTCCGGACTGACCCGAGACGCGGGCGTCGTCTATGCGGTGGGGCGGATCGGGATTGCGGTGCCGCCAGGATCCCCCGTCCAAGCCGACCGCGATCTGGCCGGTCTTCGCCGTGCGTTGGCCGCGGGCAAGGTCAAGCGCTTTGCGATCGCCAACCCGGAACACGCTCCCTACGGCAAGCGGGCGCAAGAGGCGTTGCAGTACGCGGGCCTTTGGGAGGCGATTCAGCCCTATCTGGTGCTTGGCGAAAACATCGCGCAAGCGATGCAGTTTGCCCTCTCAGGGGGCGCGCAAGGGGGGATCATCGCGCTTTCGCTGGCGAAAGCGCCGCCGGTGGCTCCCCGCTTGGGGGGCTTTGCCCTCATTCCCGAAGCGTGGCACACCCCGCTTGTGCAACGCATGGCGCTGCTGCGCGCAGCCCATCCCGAAGCAGAACGCTTCTACGCCTACTTGCAAGGCAACGACGCCCGCGCGATCCTGGCGCAATACGGTTTCGTGCTACCCTAACCCCTTCGCTTTCGGGGTTGCACCACGCATGGAGTGGGACGCATTCTGGCTGTCGTGCCAATTGGCTGCCGCGACGTTGGTGCTGCTCATGCCGTTCGGCGTCTGGGCAGGGCGCGCTTTGGCCTACCACACCTTTCGCGGTAAAGCGCTGATCGAAGGTCTGGTGCTTCTACCGCTCGTGCTGCCACCCACGGTGCTCGGCTTCTATCTGCTCGTCGTGCTCGGCGGCGCGTCACCGTTGGGCGAGTGGCTGCACGAGACATTCGGTGTCACGCTGGTGTTCAACTTCACTGGCCTCATCCTGGCATCGCTCCTCTTCAACCTGCCGTTCGTGATCCCGCCGGCGCAGCGGGCGTTCGAAGCGATCGATCCGCGGTTGCGCGAAGCGGCGCGCGTGATGGGGTTACCCCGCTACCGCATCTTTTGGCAGGTGGAGCTGCCGCTCACCTGGCGCGCGCTCGTTGCTGCGGCAGTGCTCACGTTTGTCCATACTTTGGGCGAATTCGGGGTCGTCTTGATGGTAGGGGGTAACATTCCCGGCGAAACGCGGACGATCGCGATCGCAATCTACGACCGCGTCCAAGCCTTCGATCTCGCCGCGGCGAACCAGATGGCGCTGGTTCTGCTCCTTCTGTCGCTTGCCGCGGTGGTCACCACCTTTGCCCTCTCTGCACGCGCAGCGGTTCCGCGTCGTTCGGAATGACGCGATGGACGGGACCGAAACGCAGACGCTCACGGTTGCGGTCGATCAACGCGAACCGATCCCGCTGACGGGCCGCTTGACCGTGCCCGCAGGGAAACTGGTGGCGCTGGTCGGTCCTTCGGGCGCCGGCAAGAGTTCGCTGCTGCGGATCGTCGCGGGGCTTCTGCGTCCGCAGCACGGCGTCGTCAAACTGGGCGCCAGTTGTTGGCTCGATACCGAACGCCGCGTCTGGCTTCCTCCGGAAGCGCGGCACGTGGGGATGCTCTTTCAGCACTATGCGCTGATGCCCCACTGTAGCGCGGAGGTGAACGTCGCCATGGCGCTGTGGCGACTGCCGCGGCGGGATCGCCAGCGCCTTGCGCGTGCATGGCTCGAACGGGTGGGTCTTCCCGAATCCCACTGGCATCGCCTGCCGAACGCGCTCTCCGGAGGGGAACAGCAGCGCGTCGCATTGGCACGCGCGCTGGCTGCACACCCCAAGGTCTTGCTCCTGGACGAACCCTTCTCCGCGGTCGATGCGTTGCGGCGCAGCGAGCTTTACGCGTTGCTCGCCACCTTGCGGCAGGAATTGACGATGCCGATCGTGATGGTCACCCACGACCTCATGGAAGCGCGGCTCCTTGCCGACGAAATCGCGGTGATCGACCGTGGGGAGCTGTTGCAACAGGGCCCAACCGAACACCTCTACCGCAGCCCGCGCAACGCCCGCGTCGCAGCGATTCTCGGGATCCGGAACCGTTTCGTCGGCCGCTGGCTCGGCCCCGATCCGCTGCGCCCGGGCTGGGGACGGCTCGAATGGCGTGCCCACACCGAAAGGGACGACGCGCCCGTAATCGCTGTCCTGCCTGCACGCGACAAAGGGCGGATCCCGCTTGGCCAAGCGGTTCATTGGGTCGTGCAAAACGACGCGCTGACGCTACGCACGTGCGACGCGCCGCCATGCCCGGGTAACCCGGTGCGCCTCGCGGTGACGGTCACTTCGGTGCGCAGCTCCGGCGACTTTTCCCTCGTCGAGGTGGCGCTCACCGCTTCGCCGCAACTCTGCTGGCAGATCACCCTCACCGGCCGGGAACGGCACCGTTTCCAGGTTGGGGAATCGGCTTTTCTCTGCCTCGACCCCAGCTGGATCCACGTGATGCCAATTCGGCGGCGGTAGCACGCGTCCGACCAACGGTGGGGCGTGAATGGCCGTACGCACCCCCATCCTTATCCGTAGCCGAACGGTTGGCGGCAAACGGCTGGGACGCATGGGTGTTGGTCTCAAGCGCTCTTTTCGTGTCTCAGAGGGCGAAGTCGGCGTCGAACGGTTCGTTCCCTTTGACTACCGGCAACGTCAAGGTGCGATCCCAGTCGGACCAGCCGCCGTCATAGACGCGAACGTCCTGATACCCCAGCGCTTTGAGCTGTAACCACGCCAGGGTCGAGCGAAAACCGTCGTGACAGTAGGTGATTACCGTTTTGCCCTTGGACACCGCTGCGTAAAGCTGTGCCAAATCGGTCATCGAACGCCATTTCTGGCTGAGGCCATCGACGCCAGCCAGGCTCACGACGTTGATCGCGCCGGGAATGTGGCCACCCTGGATGCTGTGCTGGATTCGCTCCCCGCGGTACATGGCGTTCGGGCGGGCATCGACCAAGACGACATCGGAGCGCCGTTCCGCAACCACCCAGCGGTAGACATCGACCCAATCGACCAGGCGATCGGCGGGCGCAGGTTTGAGCGTAACGTTGCCGCGTGGGCGCGGCTGCTCTGCCCTTTTGCGCAGTTCGTTGAACGCGGTCCATTCCAGCGTGCCGCCGTTCAAGATTTTCACTCGGCTCATATCGAACCCGTAGAGGTCGAGCAAAAAATAGACGCGGGAGGCGAGCGCCGTGAGGGAATCGTCGTAGATCACGATCGTCGAATCATCATTGACGCCCCAGCGCCGGAGCGTTTCTTGAAACACTTCCCGCGCGGGGAACTTCATGATCGGCAACGCGTCGTTCTTGCCCAGATCGGCAAACCGCTGCACCTGCACCGCGCCCGGGATGTGCCCGACCGTGAAGTAGCGGTGCGGATAATAGCGCACCTCGAGCACCACCAGATTCGGGTCGTCGATCCGTTCCGCGAGCCAATCGGCGTCGACCAGAAAGCCGGGCGTGGCCGCACGCGCCACGACGAGCGGCAGTGACAATAAGAGCACCAACAACCTTGGAAACCACGCTTTCAGGAACGAACGCGCCATCATGCATCTCCTATACGACATTAATTTATTACCTTATAAGAATAACATACTATGGCTAAAAACACCCGTTCAATCGGGAAACGCGACCACATCAATTTTTCCAATATAGTCGATATTGATTCTCAATTGCATTTCAATTCGGTAACCCCTATACTTCTTCAGACCTCACCCAAGAGGAGACAAAGATGTCCCGCTTCCGCAAGATCATCGCGCCTCACCGTCAATTGGCGGCGAAAACCCTTTCCTACTTCACGATGCACATCACCGTTGCCGCGTTGGTTGCCTACGCGGTGACCGGGAGCTGGCAGGCGGCGCTTGCCCTATCGCTCATCGAACCGATGGTGCAAAGCGTCGCGTACTTCTTCCACGAGCGTTTTTGGGCAGCGCGCGCCAGACGAACAGCGGATGCCCCATCAATGCGTCGCCAACAAACCCAGCCAGAACGTGAGGGTGACCGCGGAAACCACCGTAGTGAGCGAGATCAACCGTGCCACTCCGGGCCCGTCGCCGCCCATCCGTGACGCGAGGATATAAGCGGAGCTTGCCGACGGAAGCGCCGCAAAGAGCACCAAGACCGCGAACGGTAGCGGCGGGAGCGCCAACCACTGCCCCAACAGCCATGCCAACGCCGGGCTCACCACCAATTTGATCGTGGCAATGAGGCCACCAGAGCGCACGAGATCGCGCGCAGGCGTAAGCGCGGCACCCACCGCCAACAGACCGATCGCCACCGCTGCGGCGGCCAGCCGCGCCAACAGCGCATCGACCGGCTGCGGCACCACGCCACCGACTGCGTGAAAGAGGAGCCCCGCCACCGTCGCGAGCACCAGCGGGTTGGCAATGAGGTGCCGCATTCCGCCCGGAGACCGCCGCGCCATGCTGCCCACTGCGAACACGTTCGCGAGCGGCACCAGCGCGCCGCACAGCACCCCCATCCACGCCAGGCCCGTCGCCCCATAAGCCTGTTGCGCAACCGCCATGCCGATGTAGGTATTGAAGCGGTACGCGCACTGCGCGCGCGACGCCACCGCAAGGGGTTCGTCGCCGACCCATCGGCCGAGCGCGAAGACGAGCACGAATCCCACGCCCATCACCAAAGCGCCACTTGCGATCAGCATCACCGCGTCGCCCAATGCCAAGGGCGCGTTGGCCAACGAGCGAAACAGCAACGCGGGAAAGAGTACGAAATAGACGAGCCGCTCCACACCCACCCAAAAGCGTTCCTCGGTGAGCAGAAACCTTCTGAGCACCACGCCGAGCGCAATGCAGGCAAAATCGGGAAAAATGATCGCAAACGCGTCCATGGGGCTTCCGTGTTCGTGGTCTATTGGTTGGGTTGGTGAATTGGGTTGGGTTACTTTGAGTTGCGTTGCGTTTGGGGATCTTCTCTTACCGTGTTATAGTGTCGGTTGCATTGCGTCGCAGTCAGTAGATTCTTCTTGGCGCCTGTTGGGCGCGTCACGCTTCTGGGACTGTCGCCGCAGTCCCGTCGTCGGCTCCGCGCGCAAGCGGCAGCACCTGCATTGTACTTGGCTCGTTGCCATCGACGGTTCATGTCCGGATGGATATTTTTTATCTTTCATCGAAAGGAACGTTCATGGCAACGACACCGTTTTCTCCCGAAACTCCAACGCAAACCGCAACCACCTTCGCCGATCTGGGGCTCCCCCAATCGATCTTGTCCGCCGTCACCCAATCGGGTTACACCGAACCGACGACGGTGCAGCGCGAGGCGATTCCCGCCGTGCTCGCGGACGAAGATCTGCTCGTTTCGTCGCAGACCGGTAGCGGCAAGACCGCAGCGTTCGCGCTGCCGCTCTTGGCGCGTCTGGCAAACCCCCGCCCCGATCCCCGGACACGCGGTGCGCGCGTGCTGGTGCTCACCCCGACCCGCGAACTCGCGCAGCAGGTCGAAAAGGCGTTTCGTACCTACGGAAGCGGGCTTCGCCGCTTGAAGACCGTGACCCTGGTGGGTGGGATGCCTTTCGGCCCGCAACGTAGAGACCTTGCGGGCTACGTCGATGTGATCGTCGCCACCCCCGGGCGCCTCAAAGATCACCTCAACCAGCGCACGCTCACGCTCGACGCGGTGGAGACGCTCGTGCTGGACGAAGCCGACCGCATGCTCGACATGGGGTTCATCGACGACATCCGCGAGATCGTCGCCACCACCCCAGCGAACCGGCAGACGCTCCTCTTTTCCGCGACGCTCGAAGGGGTCGTGGGACAACTCGCGCGTTCGATCACTCGGAATGCGCGCCGGATCGAGGTGGCGCGCACCCCGGAAGCGGCGCCGAAGATCGAGGAACGGGTACACTATTTCGACAACGAAGCGCACAAGAACCGGTTGCTCGCGCACCTGCTGAACGACGAAGCACTCCAGCAGGCGGTGATCTTCACCGCGACCAAACGCGGTGCCGAAGCGCTTGCCGGTCGGCTCCAGGATTCGGGGTTGCGTGCCGCGGCGCTTCATGGCGACATGTCGCAGCGTGCCCGCAGCCGCGTGGTCGAGCAACTCCGGCGCGGCGCGGTGCAGGTGCTGGTCGCGACCGACGTTGCGGCACGCGGGCTGGACATCGCCGGCATTTCGCACGTGATCAATTTCGATCCCCCCAAACAGTTCGAAGACTACGTCCATCGCATCGGTCGCACCGGTCGTGCCGGACGCGAAGGGGTGGCGGTCACGTTCGTGCACCCCAACGAATCGCGCTTGATCCAGGGGATCAGCCGCTTCGTCGGCCGGACGCTCCCGGAAGTGACCATTGCCGGTCTGGAGCCGAGCATTCCGCGCCCCGCAGGGGGGCAGCGCCACTCGGCAAACGGGCACGGCCGGAACGAGCGTCGCGGCCCCAGCAAAACGCGCCGCACTGCTGCCCACGCCAAATCGTACGCCGGGCAGGAACGCGGCGGCTGGGAACGGAGCCGAACCGGAAGCTGGGATAAGCCGGAGGGATCACATCGCCCCCGTCGCGCGTGGGATGCGCCCGCGTACGACCGCTGGGACGACGATGCGCCGCGTCAACGGCGGACGCTTTCGGTCAAGAAGTGACACAAATGAAAGGGAGCGTGCGCTCCCTTGTTCACGAGCGGGCTTTTTTCACGAACGGGATGTGAATTCCACCGCGCGCTCGCGTTTGGCAAAGCGGTCGAGCACACCGTTGACGAATTTGTAGCCTTCGTCTGCGCCGTAGCGTTTCGCCAGCTCGATCGCCTCGTCGATGATCACCCGATGGTTGGTTTCCGGATGGCCGGCAAACTCTGCCGCGGCGATCAACAGGATCGCGTGCTCGATGGGGTCGAGGTCGGTGATCGCGCGGCGCGAGAAAGGCGCCAGTTTGGCGCGAAACGCATCGGCATGGCGAATTGCGGTGCGGAGCAGCTCCAGCATCAGCAGATGGTCGGTGTGGGGAAAATCCGCCTCTTCGGCAAGCTGCTGTTCGATCGCGGCCAGGTCGTGTCCGGTGAGCAGCCACTGGTAGACCCCTTTGAGCGCGAGCTCGCGCGCAAGCCGCCGCCGCGAGCGCGATTTGTCGAGGGGCGTGGAGCGCTCGGCCGCGCTCACTGCGCACCTCCTTGCCGGGCCAACGCGCGCAGGTGGTTCGCCATCTCCACCGCCACTTGCGCACAGTCACGCCCTTTGCCGTGCATGCGCACTTCGGCCTCTTCGTCGGTGTTGGTGGTGAGCACCCCGTTGGCGATCGGGACACCGGTCTCGAGCTGTACGCGGGTGATCCCAGCCGCCATCTCGTTCGCGACGATCTCGAAATGGTAGGTCTCTCCCCGAATCACCGCACCCAGCGCAATGAGCGCGTCGAAGCGGTCAGAACGCGCCATCTTTTGGAGGATGAGCGGCAGTTCGAGCGCGCCGGGGACGGTGACGATCGCGACCGCATCGGGGGAGACGCCCAAACGGCGCAATTCCGCGACGCACGCCGAAAGCAGGCCATCGCCCACTTCCTGGTTGAAGCGCGCGAGCGCAATGCCAACGCGCACACCGCGGCCGTCGAGGTTCGGTTCGTATTCGTAAATGTCGTCGTATCGTGCCATGAGTCGATCCTAAAAACGTCACAAAACAGCGGGCGACGGTGCCGCCACCGCAAATTCCATACAATTGGGGGCGTGCGTCCGCTGACTGGCATCCAAGATCTCGATACTGACTACGTTGCCTTCCGCATCGAAATCGAGGATCACACCCGGTCGGATCTCTTCCGAAGATTCGATCGTGCCTTCGCGCAACGTCAAATGGAGGGTATCGGTTTCCCGATCATAGACCGCCTTCATGCTCGCCATCCCCTCGCTGCAGATATTTTTCCATTTTACTGGTTCGATAGACCGTAACGACCACTGGCGGTTCGTGCCCACTTTCGACCACGACGCGCACCAGGTACGTCTTTGCCGCGAAAACGATCCTTTTTTGGTAAATCGATCGGCCGCCTGCACCCGCAACGACCGACTCGGGCGCTTCTATCGTCGAAGCGATCCGTTCGAGCGTGATTCCCCGACGCGCCGCTTCGAAGCGCGCATGATCGGTCATGCGAAACGGTGTCATCCCTCTTCTTCGAAACCCACCACCTCCAGCCCGAAACCGGTCAGGTTCGGGAAACGCATCGGGTGCGACATGAGGCGCATCTTGCCGACCCCCAGCGAACGGAGGATCTGCGCCCCGACGCCGAGGAAACGGGGGTCCCAGGCGCGGCGGCGCACCCGCTGTTCGGTGAAGTTTTCCAAGAGCTCTTCGCCGCTCTGCGCGCGGTAGAGCATCACCGCGACACCAGCAGGGTGCAGGGCGATCCGCTCGAGCGCTTGGGGCAGCGTCACGCTGTGCCCGGCGTAGCCCGGGTCGAGAAAGTCGAGGATCGAAACCGGTTCATGCACCCGCACGAGCGTCTCTTGGTCGGCGGTGATCGGCCCTTTCCATGCGGCGAAGTGCACGTCGCCGGTGGTGGTGTCGCGAAACGCGGTGAGGGTGAGTGCCCCCCACGGGGTCGCGATCGCCTTTTCCGCCATCCGTTCGACCAGCGTTTCGGTGCGCAGCCGGTATTCGATGAGGTCGCGGATCGCGCCGATCTTGAGCCCGTGTTGCGCTGCGAACCGCTTGAGCTGCGGCAGGCGCGCCATCGTGCCGTCTTCGTCGAGGATTTCGCAGATCACCGCTGCCGGTTCGAACCCGGCAAGCGCCGCGAGGTCGCAACCGGCTTCGGTGTGACCGGCGCGAATGAGCACCCCCCCTTTGCGCGCCATCAGTGGAAAGACGTGGCCCGGCTGCACCAGGTCGGAAGGTTTCGCGTTGCGCGCTACCGCGGTGCGGATGGTATGGGCGCGGTCGTACGCCGAAATGCCGGTGGTCACCCCCTGCGCCGCTTCGATCGAGACGGTAAAGGCCGTGCCATAGGGGGTGCCGTTTGCTTCGGCCATGAGCCGCAACCCCAACTGCGCACACCGCTCCGGCGTGAGCGTGAGGCAGATCAACCCACGACCGTACTTCGCCATGAAGTTGATCGCTTCCGGGGTGACACATTCGGCGGCCATCACCAGGTCGCCTTCGTTTTCGCGGTCCTCGTCGTCGACCAGGATCACCATCCGGCCCGCTTGGAGCTCGGCGATGATCTCGGGCACCGACGCGAGCGCGACCGTTTCGCCGACGTCGTTCATGGACCATCACCTCCCAGCACATCCGTTTCAGGCAGCGATTCGGGCGTCTGCGCAAAATGGCGGGCGTAGGCAAGGAGCCGTTCGCCGTAACGCGCGATGGGGTCGACTTCGAGGTTGACGCGCGTCCCAGCGGTCAGGCGGTCGAAATTGGTCATCGCGACCGTGTGCGGAATGAGGTTCACCGTAAAGAGGCAACTGCCGTCGGCACGATCTTCGACCTCGTTCACGGTGAGGCTGACGCCGTCGATCGCGATCGACCCTTTGCGGGCGACGAACGGCGCCACTTGCGGTGGCGCGCGAAACTGCACGCGCGTACTTTCGCCGACTGGGGTCACTGCGACCACCTCACCCACCGCGTCGACATGGCCCGTGACCCAGTGGCCGCCCAAAGGATCGCCGACTTTGAGCGCTTTTTCGAGATTGACGCGGGACCCGACCTCGTTGAGCCCGGTGGTGCACGAGAGCGTTTCGCCGGAGACGTCGTACTCCAGGCACGGATTGCCCGCAACCATGCGCCGCCCGACCACGGTGAGGCAGACGCCGCTATGGGCGACGCTGTCACCGATCCGCACGTCGGAGAAATCGAGCGAGCCCACATCGACGGCGATCCGCACCCCATCGGCAAGCGGCGTCACCGCAGCAATGCGTCCCACGCCGATCACGATTCCCGTAAACATCCTGGTCTTCCTTTGCGTCCCGGATCGGATTGTAACAAGGAGTCCGCGTAAAAACCGCGCCGCACGGCAAAGCCAGGTAGAATCGGCATCTGTCTGCGCAACTGCGAACCAACGAAAGGAGCAAACGATGGCGAAACGCATTCCCAATCCCGACCCGAACGGGCTCTTCCGCGAAGAGACGATCTCCGACCCGAAAGTGGGGGCGATCCGGCGCATGATTCCGGTGACCGCCGATGGGCTGCCCGATCCCGACCGCGACGAGAAGTTCATCGGCGAACTCACCGTGATGACGCCGATGGGGGCGTTACCGCTCACCTTCGAAATCCCGGCGAAAAGCCTCTCGGACGCGGTCGCAGGGTTTGCCGACGCCGCGGAAAAGCAGCTCGAGCGGATGCAGGACGAGTTGCGCCGCCTTGAACTCGAACAGTCGTCGCTGTTGGCGAAGCAAGCGCTCGTCGGCGGCGGACTGGGAGGACAGGGCGGCCCCGGAGGTGCCGGCGGCCCAGGCGGTTTGGGGGGCGGTCGCGCTGGCGGCGGCAGCGGCCTCATCCTTCCGTGAGTGCGGCGCTTGGAGAAAACGCCGTCGTGCGAACGGTAACGCGGCGCGCTCAGCGCCGCTTTTCGCTGCGCAAGACCGCCTCGATCCCTTGCCGCGCGCCCGCGGTAATCTGCAGCGCGAGCACCGGGCGCAACTGCCACGCGATCACCAGCCGACCCACCCCTTGTTCCGCCCCGGCATAGTAACGGGCGACCACGTTGGGCGCAAGGCGCTTGCCGAGCGTCCATTCGGTGGTCCCCGTTTCGGTGGTGGCGATCCCCACTTCGTCGAAACCAAACGCCTGCCCCAAGTCCTGCAAGACGCTGTCGGCTTGGGTCAGCCCCAACCCACGCGCCGCGGTGAGGAGCAACCCCAGTGACGTGCCGCCGCTCCCCAAGGGCTGGCCGGTGATGAGCAGACTCAACATCTCGCCCTCCGGCCGCGCTGGTTCGGCAAAGAGTTCACTCTTCAGCTTCGACACCGGCCCCCAAAGGCGCAACCCCACGAGCCCTTCGTTCGGCAGCGTACGGACCGCTTCTGCTTCGACGATCGGGTCGCTGAGTGGGCCGGCAAAGGTCACACTGCCGCTGCGCACCGCCAGATCGACTCCGTAGCCGCGGTAGCGGCCGTCTACGAGCGCGATCGTGCCGGTTCCGGTTGGCGGCGCGGGGGGATCCCGGCGCACCATCAAAGCACCGATCAGGCGGGTGGTAAAACCGTACCCTTCGACCCGCACCGCGTCTCCCAATACCGTCTCCACCGCGAGCGCCACCGGATAGCCACTGGTTTTTTCCTGCGGGGCGTCGGCATAGACCAGATCGTCCGATTCGCCGACCACCCCTTCGGGTAGCGCCTGCACGCGCAGCGTCGCGCTCGGGACGACGACACGCCCATGAACCACGGCGCCGCTGGGTTGCGCCCACACGGAGAGCGCCGGCGCAAGATCGAGCGCAAGTTCCGGCACCCGCATCGCCGCGAACCGTTCGCCACGAATCTGCACCGCGGCCGACCAGTCGGGCCACGCGGCGGTACCCGTGCCCGTCACCGTCAGCGTGCCGCCCGCGGTGCTCGCCACCGTCGCACTCAAGGTCAGGGTACGATCCGGGGCAAGCGCAAGGCGCGCCTGCGGCAACCGCAGACCGACCCCTGCCTGCGGTAATGTCACGGTACCGTCGTGGAGTGTCAGGGTCGCGGCGACTTGGGGTGCGGCGATCGTTCCGGACACGGCTGCGTCCAGCATAGCGCGACCGTCGATGCCGGTCACGTCAGGCACGAGCGGCGCGAACGGCGCAAGCGACGGGATCGACACCTGCGCTTGCGCCGCGATCGTCTCCGGCTGGGTCCAATCGACCTGTGCGGTGAGCGTACCGTCGAGTTTCAACGTGGCCACCGGCGAGGCTTCCGGAAGCCACGGTCGCGCCAGACGCTGCACCGTCGCGAGCGGAAAGCGCGCGGTGGCGTGGGCGGAGACTGGCGCTTCAGGCCGCTGTTGGGCGCTCAGGCAGAGCTCCCCGGCCGCCTCCCCCGGGGTCAAACAGAGCGGCGCGACTTGCCAGGCGCCGGGGCGCCAGGTGAGCGCCGAAGCCTTGCGCAGACGCCAGACGCCCAGTTGCGGTGATGTTATGGTGAACGCGGTCAGCGCGCCCTGCCACGCGAAAGCGGCGTCGTCTGCCCCCGTGCGTGCTGCGCCCGCCACGGTGAGCGCGACAGAACCGGGTGCCGACGCCGCCTGCACGCGGATTTCGTGGCGGGCAAGCGTCCCGGTGAGCTGCCCACGAATGCGGTCGATCGGTGGCGCATCCCCCCAAGTGAGTCGATCGAACGCCGCTTCGAGCGCGAGTTCGGGCGTGTGCCAAGGACCTCGCATCGCGCCTTCGACTACCACCCGACCGGCAAGCGGCAGGCGCAACTGTTTGACGAGCGGTAGCTCCGCCAATTGCGGGGCAGCAAACCGCAGGTGCATCTCGACGGTGCCGTCTGCGTCGCCCGCACCGGCGACCACGAGCTGAGCGCTGCCGTGGCGCGCGGTGAGCGCCGCGGAAACGCGCGGAACGGTGCGCCACTCAGCAGTGAGCGCACCCGAGAGCGCACCGTCGGCGCTTGCGACGAGGAGGTCGTCAAGCGTTGCGTCGGTGGCACGAAGCGCACCGCGCCAGCTCAGTCGATCGATGCGGTAGGGCGCAGTCATCGCCGGGTGGTGGATCGTAAGCGCGGTAGCAGCAAAGCGATCGACCGCGATCGCCACCGGCACGGCTTTGAGCGTTGCAGCGAGCGCATCGAGTTCGGCGCGCCAATCGCTCGGCGGCGCGTCGTCCAGCTGCGGCTTGACCGTCACCGTAGCGCGTTCGAGCCCGAGCGCGCGCAAATGGATCGTCCGACGCCCAAGCGCCCCCCAATCGACCGCGATCGTGACCCGGTCGACGCGCACGGTCAGCGCTTCGTCACGCCAACCGAGGTTGCGCCAGACCACGCCAGTACGAAGCGTCCCCGATTCGTAGGCAATCTGCAGTGCAGGCACCATGCGATCCACCCACCGGGTCAGCAATGCAGTTCCCGTTTCGGTCGTGATCGCAGCAGTAAAGAGCACCACACCCGCCACCACGAACTGCACGAGCAGCCACACCGCCTCGGCAATCCAGAACGGCAACGCCGCAAGCCCCGCGACGCCCAGCGCCAAAAGCGCCCGCCACCACGATTGGTGCCGCCGCCGCATCAGAAGGTCACTCCCAGTCCGAGGTGGAGCCGCGGGGTACGGCGGTCACCGTCGAGCGGCACGGCGAGGTCGACCTGGAGTAACCCAACGGGCGAACGCCAGCGGGCGCCGACGCCGATCGCGGAAGCGGGCGCAAAGTCGAGCCAACTGTCGAACGCCTGACCGGTATCGAAAAAGAGCGCGCCGTACCAACCCGGCGGCCCGACGGGGTGGAGCAGCTCGACGCTCGCCACCACCAGATGCTGTCCACCGAGCACACGACCACTCCCATCGCGCGGGGCCAACGTCTGGTAGCCATAGCCACGCACCGAACGATCCCCGCCCGCGAAAAAGCGCAGCGCGCGCGGCAATTCGGTCAATTTGCCGCCCCACGTCGTCCCCCATTCGCCGCGCGCCCGCACGATCGTGCGTCCGAACGGCCATGCGAACTGCCCGCGCAGGTGCATCTGCATGAGGTCGTCGCTGCTCAAAAGCCTACGGGTCGCACCGCGTACGGTTGCCTGCCAGCCGAAACCGCGGGTAGGAAAGAGGGAATCGTCGAACCCTTGCCAGCCCACGGTGAGGTGTTGCAACCAGAAGTGGCTTTGCGTCACGGCGCTTCCCGAATCGGTTCGGCTCCGCAGCCAGTCCGACCCGACCGAAAGCGTCCAGGCGTCCCGCACGCGCGTCCATGAAAGCCCCACCTGTGCCGTCTGCTCGGTGAGTCCCAACCGCGATTCCCGCGACCATTCGCCGTGCCAAAGCAAAAACTCCGTCTTGGGGTGGCGGCGCGGCACACGGTAGTCGAAGGTGAGCCGCTGCGTTTCGCGTGCGAACAACAGCGTGATTTCGCCCTGATGACCGCGGCGATTGAGCAACGGCCAGGCAATCGTGCCGCGCAATTGCGCGCCGATGTCGCTGAAATAGCCAAGTGCCGCCTCGTAGCGACGGCGAGGCGCGGGGGTCGATTCGATCCGGAGCGGAACCCGGTCCCCGGTACGCGCCGCCCAATCGGGGAGCACCCGCACGCGGTCGAACCATTCGGTACTCATGAGGCTGCGTTGCGCCTCAGCCACCGCTTCCAGCCGGTAGCGGTCACCCGGTGCGACGGGAAGCGCGCGGCGTAGAACCGATGCTTCGACCGGTGCGTCGTGGGCGTCGATCGCGCCGATCACGAGCGGCGCGCCGCTCTCCAGCACCAACCATGCTTCGGCGGTATTGCGGGTGCGATCGACGATGAGCGCTTTGCGGCGGAAACGCGCGTCGACGAACCCTTCACGCTGCGCGAGCGCAAGGAGCCCGTCTCGCGTCGCGTCGAACGCCCCTTGATCGACGACCTCGCCGACCTTGAGCGGCACCGTAGCGCGCCACGCCTGCGCCGCGTCGGAGTCACTCAGCGGCCCGTCGATCGTGATTGCGACATGCGACCAGCGGGTGGGCGGTCCAGGGTCGATCGTGAGCACCAACGGGGAACACGGCGCGTCATCGGCCCAACGTGCGGTGACTTTGGCGTGAAAATGGCCCAACGCCCGCAGCGCGCTTTCGGCCTTCGCGACCACGCGGCGGCGCCATGCGGCATCGCGCTCCGGTGATGCCATAGCGCACGCGCGCGGCACTTGCGCCACGGTTCGCGCGACGTTCGTCCGCAAGCGGCCGGTGACCCCTTCGACACGAACGGAAGGTGGCGCCGTCTGCTCGGCGCGCTCTGGCGCGGCAACCGATGGCTCATCTTGAGCGCCTGAGGCGACAGGCACGGAAAACGCCCAGACGACCCCGAGCACGACGCGCAGCGGCACCTGGCGGGTTCGTTCCATCTTCTGATGATAGCAAAGTGGCAACGGCTCAAACGGCGAAGACCGGTGCGAACCCACCGCCAAGCGTACGGAAATTGGTGGTCTGCCCCGCGTAGAGGCGCGCAGCGAAGAGCAGCACCTCGCCGTCGTAGGCGTAGGCGCGGATGTCGAATTTGAACGGTTTCGTCGCACCACCGTTTTCCGCTTCCGGCACCGGCCGCACCGCCGGGGCCGCGTAGGCCTGTGCGACATAGGTGCCGGGCAGGATCACCGTCTCCCAAACGCGGCGCGTCAGTTTGTCGCCGCGGTACGCCGCTTTGCTGCCGTAACCGGCCACTGGTTTGAAAAAGAACGCGCGCCGTTCGGCCCAGAGCGTCGCGGCATTTTCGGGTGTCACCAACACGGTGGTCGGCACGTGCGCCAACAGGAGCGCCCGCGTTTCGCCATCGACACCGAGCGCCTGCAGCGCGGCGTCGTCCGAAAGCGTGACCAGCCGCCGCTTGTCGGCTAGGAGCGCGTGGGCGCGCGGGTGCGGCGTCACCACCGCCGCGTCGCCAAGGTACGCGTCCCGCACCGCCGCGTGCGCCGGGGCTTCGAGCGCGAAGTCGGTCAAGCGGTTATAGACGAGATCGATCGCAACACGCGCCCCCGCGTCACTACGCAGCCACAGCCGCCCGTCGGCACAGGTAAGCGCGGTGGGGTCCGCGATCGCGACGCGGTACCCCGCTTCGGTGAGCAACGCGCAAAAAAGGAGAAACTCGGGGTAGAGGTACTGTTCTCCGGGATCGTCGTCGACGATCGCGATCGTGGTAAGGGGCGCGTTTCCCCGGCAGCGCCGCCATTCGGTCTGAAACATCGCGCACAGCGCCGCGGTGGGCGGGGGTTGTTCGGTCTCTGCCGCGATTTTCGCTGCCAATTCCGGGCAGCAGGCGCGCTGCGCCGCCCGGATCATGGCGTTGATCATCGCACCACCGGCGTTGGTGTTGATCTCGATAAGTTGCGGCCCGCGCTCGGTGAGGTGAAAGTCGTACCCCATCAACACACCCCGCGCGGCGGTGGCGTGGCGGGCCGTTGCCGGTGCCGTCCCGAGCGCCGCTTTCTGCCATGCCGTGGTTTGTGCCAACCGTTCGACCGCGGCGACCACCGCGCGAATCGTCGCCAGATCCGCTTCCGGCACGAAAAGCGCCACCGGTGCGATCAGGTGCGGGCGCTCGGCAAAACGCGCCGGGAGTTGGGCGAGCATCGGGTCACCGGCTGCCCAGGTGTCGAGGACCTGCGCAAGCCGTGCGCGATCGAGCGAATGGCAGGTACAGGTGTGGTGCATCTTACAGCCAACCGTTTTTGACCAACCACCAAACGAGCACGAGCGACGCCACCCACCCGGCGACGAGCGCTGTACGGCGCACCCGTTCCTTGCGTTTGGCTTTCGCGGCGCGCCGCGCGGCGATCTTCGCTTGCCGACGCGCCGTTTCGCGCGCGAGCAACTCCTGGTGCAACAGGCGCGGCAGTTGCGGCACCCATTTCGCCCAATGGGGCGCCTCCTCGCGCAGCGCTTTGGGCAACGCCCGCCACCCCACCTGCTCGCTCATCCACCGTTCGAGAAAGGGTTTCGCGGTTTGCCACAGGTCGAGGTCGGGGTCGAGCTGCCGCCCCAACCCCTCGATGTTCAAGAGCGTCTTTTGCAGCAACACCAGTTGCGGCTGCACCTCGACTTCGAAACGCCGCGCCGTCTGAAAGAGCCGCAACAGAGTTTTTCCAAACGAGATCTCTTTGAGCGGACGGTCGAAGATCGGCTCACAGACCGCGCGAATCGCCCCTTCGAACTCTTCGACACGCACGTACGGCGGCGCCCATCCGGCTTCGATGTGCGCAAGCGCCACCCGGCGGTAGTCGCGCTGGAAAAAGGCGAGAAAATTGACCGCGAGGTAGTTTTTGTCTTCGTCGGAAAGCGTGCCCATGATGCCGAAGTCGAGCGCGATGTAGCGCCCGTCGGGGGCTACCAGGATATTGCCCGGATGCATGTCGGCGTGGAAAAAGCCGTCGCGAAAAACCTGCGTGAAGAAGATCTCGACCCCCGCGGCGGAGAGCCGTTTGAGGTCGATCCCCTGCGCCCGCAACGCGTCGATCCGCGAAATCGGCGTGCCGTGCATCCGCTCCATTACCATCACCTGGCTGCCGCAGTAGTCCCAATAGACCTCAGGCACGATGAGGAGCTTAGCATCACGGAAATTGCGCCGCAATTGCGAACAGTTCGCCGCTTCTCGCATCAGGTCGAGCTCGTCTTCGAGCGATTTCGCGAACTCCGCGACCACTTCGCGCGGCCGCAGCCGCTCCCCTTCCGACCAGAGGGTTTCGAGCAGCCACGCAGCGGCATCCATCAACGCGACGTCGTGTTCGATCACCTGACGGATGCCCGGACGCAAGATCTTCACCGCCGCTTCGCGCCCGTCGAAGAGTTGTGCGAAGTGGACCTGCGCCACCGACGCGCTCGCGACCGGCTCGGGGTCGAACGCCGCGAACACTTCGGTCACGGGGCGGCCGAAATGGTGTTCGAGGATCGTGAGCGCCGTTGCGCTCGAAAACGGGGGGACGCGATCTTGCAGCTTTGCCAGTTCGTCGGCGATGTCCGGCGGGATGAGGTCGCGGCGGGTGGAGAGCATCTGCCCGAACTTGACGAAGATCGGACCCAGGGATTCGAGCGCCACCCGCAAGCGCACGCCACGCGGCGTCGCATCGTGCCGCCAGAAAAAGAGGCGGCGCCACCATCGGGACAACCGCCCAGACGGGTCGGCCGCGCAGACGATCTCGTCGAGCCGGTAGCGGTAGCCGATCCAAACGATGCGAATGAGGCGCAAAAGGCGCATGACGGACGTGATAGCGAAAGAACCTGCGCATTGTACCGTCTTGTCCGCCGGTTCCGTACAATACGCTCCTTCACTAGGCGGGGACGAGACGATGCGCTATTGGGTTCGCTTTGCACCGGAAATCATGATCAAGGGCAGCAGCGTGCGCAAACAGCTGAGCGCGCAGCTTGCCGAAAACCTCAAAGCGGTTTTCGCCAAGCGCGGGATCGAAGCGACGTTTGCGCGCCACCGCGACCGCATCGACGTCACGGTTGCCGACCCTTGCGCGACTGCGGCCGAAGCCGCGCTCACCCAGACCCCGGGGGTAAACCAAGCATGGCGGGTCAAGACCGCGCAGCTCGACACCCCGACACTCGACGCCGTCGCTGCCGCGATCGTTGCCGAAGCGGCACCCCGCGTCACCGGCAAACGCTTTGCCGTGCGCGCTCGTCGTAAGGGCACACACCCGTTCACCTCGCAGGAGATCGAGCGCGCCGTCGGCGCCGCGCTCCTTGCCGCCGCCCCGAACGCGCAGGTCGACCTCACCCAACCGGAGGTGGTGGTCGAGCTCGAACTCGACGGTACGCAGCTTGCCTTCGTCGACGCGCGGATTCCGGGGCTGGGCGGTTTTCCACTCGGCTCGCAAGGTGAGGCGCTCGCGCTCGTCTCCGGCGGTTTCGATTCGACCGTGGCCAGTTTCATGAGTCTGCGCCGTGGCGTACGCACCCACTTTCTCTTCTTCAACTTGGGTGGTGCCGCGCACGACTTGGGCGTCAAGCAGATGAGCTTCTATCTGTGGCAGCGGTTCGCGCTGTCACACCGCCTCCACTTCATCTCGGTGCCGTTCGAAGGGGTGGTCGAGGCGTTGCTCACTCAGATCCCCGACAGCTACATGGGCGTGATGCTGAAACGGTTGATGCTGATCGCCGCGGAACGGATCGCGGACGAAATGGGCATCGACGCGCTCGTCACCGGTGAAAGCGTCGCACAGGTCTCCAGTCAGACGCTGCGCAATCTGGCGCTCATCGACTGCGCAACGGGCAAACTGGTGTTGCGGCCGCTCGCGTTCGTGGACAAAGGGGAGATCATCACATGGGCCGAGCGCATCGGCGCGCGGCAGTTCGCCGAGACGATGCCGGAATATTGCGCGGTGATCTCGCGTCATCCGGTCACCCACGGTTCGTTCCAACGCTTGGCCGCGGTCGAACGCCGTTTCGATTTCGCGCGCCTGGACGAAGCGATCGCCGCGCGCGAGGTAACCCCGGTCGATCAGCTCCCGCAGACGATCAACGCGCAACCGGCGGTGCCCGTCGTGACGACGCCGGAAGCGGGCGACGAAATTCTCGACATTCGCCCACCGGAGCGAGTCAAAGCGGCACCGCTTACCCTGCCCCACCGGGTAGTCCCCTTTTTCGCACTCAAAGAGGCAGCGAAGGGGTTCGACCCCAACCGACGCTATCTGCTTTACTGCGACAAAGGGGTGTTGAGCCAGCTCCACGCGCTGCGGTTGCGCCAAGCCGGTTTCAACCAGGTGTACGTTTTCCGCCCGAATGGACCGCCCCGCCCATGAGCACCGCCCACCCCCGCGTGCTCGGGTGGCTTTCGAGCGCCAATTTCGCGATCATCGTCAGCGGAATCGAGAGAAACGCGCCCACGGTGCCGAGCAACCAGCCCCACAAAAGGAGCGAGACCAGCACCACCGTCGGCGAAAGCCCTAGCGCTTGCCCCATCCAGCGCGGCTCGACGACGTTGCCCAATACGACGTTGATCGCGAGATACCCCACCGCAACCACCGCCGCGTCGACTGGGCCATACTGCAACAGCGCCAAGACGACCGCGGGCAGCGCGGCAATGATCGAGCCGATCGTCGGGATGAAGTTCAAGAGCCCCGCCAAGACGCCGAAAAAGAGCGCGAAATCGACCCCACGCCACGCCAACAGCCCCCACGCCAGCAACCCGGTAGCGGCGCTCACACTGGTTTTGATCACCAGATAGCGATTCACCGCCGCCAAGAAGCGGCGCATCCGCACCTGTGCCCGTCGCTCGCGCGGGAACGCCGCGGTGAAACGGGCCGTAAGCGTTGGCACCTCCAGCAGCAAAAAGACGTACGCCAAGAGCACCAACGCGAAATTGGCCGTCACCTGACCGGTTGCCGCAGCGAGCGTGCGCGCCCCTTGCGCGATCACCGCAAGCGACGGGGTCGGCAACTCCGCCAGGAGCGACTCCCACGGCGCGCCGCGCGCCGCCAGCCACGCTTGCACGCCGCTGTAGAAGGACAACCATTTGCTCTGGTATTCCGGGCCATTCGCCGCCAGTTGTCGCGCGGTGAGCTCGATGACGTTGAAGAGTTGAAACACTGCGAACCCAACGACGACGAAGAGCAGCACGATCCCCACCCCCCAAGGCACTTTACGGCGATGGAGCCAGACGAGCGGCGGCACCGAGATCATCGCAAGAAAGACTGCGACCAGTAGCGGCGCGAGCCAACTCGCCACCGCCTGCACCCCGGCACCGATCACGACAAGCGCCGCAATGACGAAGAGCGGCAGAGGCAGCTGCCCCGTTCGCTCCCGACGCGGTTCGCGTTCCTGCGCCACGTTCCCTCCTCTTCGTTCACTCTCAGGTTCTTGGGTTGCGCGATCACGCCCTTGGGCCGTTGCGAACGTTCCCCGCCCGTGGTCTCATTTCGGGCCGATGGGGTGCGCGCGCTCAGCGGGGCGAGTATAATCGGAAGCAAACCCTTTCGTTACCAAGATCATGGCACAAACCACACACGATTGGACCCACTTGGAACCCCGACACGTCTTGGCGGGGTGGCTGCATCAAGCCATCACTGCAGCATTTCCCGACCACGCCCATCAACCGGTGACGCTCGAGCGCCCCAAAGACCCCAGCCACGGTGACTGGGCCACCACCTGGGCGCTGGCGCACGCCAAAGCGCTCAAACAAAACCCGCGCGCGATCGCCGAAGCGATCCGGCGCGAGCTCACCCCCCACCCGTGGGTTGCGGAGGTGACGATCGCCGGGCCTGGGTTTCTCAACATCCGTCTCACCCCGGCAGCGAAAACGGCGGTCGTGCCGAAGATCCTCACCGCCCGTGACCGCTTTGGCGCCGGCAAACCCCGCGCCGAACGGGTACAGATCGAATTCGTCTCCGCCAATCCCACGGGGCCGCTCCACGTCGGGCACGGTCGCGGCGCCGCGTACGGTGCGACGCTTGCCAACGTCATGGCATTCGCGGGTTGGCAGGTCGCGCGGGAATACTATGTCAACGACGCTGGCCGCCAGATGGACATCCTGACGCTCTCCACCTGGCTGCGCTACCTTGCGCTTTTCGGTGTCGAGATTCCCTTCCCGAAAAACGCCTATCAGGGGCAATACGTCGTCGCGATGGCCGAAACCCTCAAACAGGCGCACGGCGCACGGTTCTGCACTGCCACGGCGGAAGCGCTCCTTGCGGGCGTCCCCGAAGAGCCGCCTGCGGAACGCACCGACGACGACGCAGCCCAACAACGCGAAGCGCGGCTTGATGCGCTCATCGCGAACGCGAAGCGGTTGTTGGGCGAAGATTATGTGTGGCTGCACCAGTTCGTGCTGGCCGAACAGCTCGGCGATTGCCGCGACGACCTTGCTGAGTTCGGCGTCACCTTCGACAACTGGTTTTCGGAGCAGAGCCTCTACGACACCGGTTTGGTCGCGCGCACCATCGAAACGCTGGAAAAGCGGGGCCACATCTACACCCAAGACGGCGCGAAGTGGTTCCGCGCCACTGCGTTCGGCGACGAAAAAGACCGCGTGGTGCAGCGCGCCAACGGCAGCTACACCTATTTCGCTTCCGATATCGCTTATCACCTCAACAAATTCGAACGCGGCTTCGACCGCGTGATCGACATCTGGGGCGCCGACCACCACGGCTACATCCCCCGCATGCGTGCGGCGCTGGAGGCGCTGGGGCTCGACACCAGCCGCTTCGAAGTCTTGCTCGTGCAGTTCGCGGTGCTCTACCGCAACGGCGAAAAGGTGCCGATGAGCACCCGCGCCGGTGAATTCGTCACGTTACGCGAACTGCGCCACGAAGTGGGCAACGACGCGGCCCGCTTCTTCTATATCCTGCGTAAGTCGGATCAGCATCTCGATTTCGACCTCGATCTGGCAAAGCGGCAATCGAACGACAACCCGGTCTATTACGTTCAGTACGCGCATGCGCGCATCGCGTCGGTACTGCGCGAATGGCGCGAGCACGAAGCGGGCGACGCTGCGATCGACGAAACGCTCGCTACCGCCGACCTCGCCCCGCTCGAAGCCTCGCCAGCAGCGCTTGCGCTCGCGCAGCAGCTGCAAATGTTCCCCGCCATCGTCACCACCGCCGCCGAAGAGCGGGCGCCGCACCATATCGCGTTCTACCTGAAAGCGGTTGCTGCCGATTTCCACGCGTGGTACAACGTCGATCGCATCCTGGTCGAGGACCCAGCGGTACGCCACGCGCGGCTGGCGTTGGCGCGCGCCACGCAATGGGTCCTCAAAAACGGTCTGCAGCTCCTCGGCGTTTCGGCGCCGGAGCGGATGTGAGTCGGTTGGGATGGTGACGGAACGATGAACGTGGCTCGGATCGCAGCGCGAACACAACCTCCGCGCCCCCAGTGGGGGGGAACCCTGGTGGGGCTGCTCCTCGGGATTGCGCTGGGCGCGATGCTCGCGCTGGCTGCGGCCTGGTACGTCACGCGCCACTCCCCGTTTCGAACCCAATCCGCGCCCACCGTCACCCCCAGCGAAATCCCGAAAGAGATTCTCGGGATGCTTCGCAGCCAAAACGGTGGCGCACCCACCGAACCCAACCCCCCCCAATCGGTCGCCACACAGCCTGGGTCGGCGCCGCTTGCCGCCGCTGCCCTGGAACCGGCTGCCACACCGCCCGTGGCAACACCGAACGCGACGTCCTCGATCACGGGGCCGGTCCCGCCAGCTCCCTCGGCACCGCCCGCCGCGAACGAACGCTGGTTCTGGCAAGTGGGCGCATTCGGCTCGGAGCAAGAGGCCAACCGGGTGCGCGCCGAGCTGGCACTCTTGGGGCTCACTTCGCACGTGGAACCCACCCGGATGGATGATGGTCGAACCCTTTACCGCGTCCGTGTCGGCCCGTATCCCTCACAACAGGCGGCGCAAGCGGTCCGCAACCGGCTGCAAGGGGCGGGTTACCAACCCGTGATGGTCAGAGGGTAATCACCCTGTTCAGGAGGAGCGAATGCACAATGACTTTGGTGATCTGCTTACCCGTCGCGCGTGGCTTCGCACCGCAGGCGGGTTGCTTGCGTTGGCTGCGCTGCCGCGTGCCGGCATAGCCGCCCCCACCCACGAAGTGATCGACCCGCCGATCGCCTCGCCCAGCGACGTGATCGAAGTGCTGGAGTTCTTCCATTACGGCTGTCCCCATTGCCGCAATTTCGATCCGCTCTTGCAGACGTGGAAAGCGAAATTGCCTGGCGACGTGCGGGTGCGCGCGGTGCCGGTCATCTGGAACCAACGGGTGCTCCAAGGGCTGGCGACGTTTCATTTCGCGCTCGCGGCAATCGGCGCGCTCGACACGCTCCATCCGCGCGTCTTTGCCGCATTGCAAGACGAACGGCGTCCGCTCTACGACCGCGACGGCGCCGCCGAATGGGTGCGCGAGCAGGGGGCCGACGGTGCGGCGCTCGCGAAAGCGTGGGATTCGTTCGGCGTACAGACCCGCGTGAAACAGGCCGACCGCGAGACGCGTGAATACCAGATCCAAGGGGTGCCGACGCTTGCGATCGCGGGGCGTTATCGCACTTCGGCGTCGCTCACCGGCAGCCACGAAGCCGCATTGGCCGAAGCGGATCGGTTGATTGCGCGCATTCGGCAAAGTCGACAGAAAGGGTGACGGGCATGGCCGGAGCCGGTAGTTACCTGACAACGGACGCCGCGCCTTCGGAGCGCCGCCGCCACCAACGGATCTACGTCGCGCTCGTCTCGTCGCGCCGTTTTCGGGTGGACTTCGCCGGCGTGCCCGGCGGCGATGACCGCCCCGTCTATGACCTCTCGCTGGGCGGCTTTTCGTGTGGCCGCCCTACTGAGTTACCCACCACCTCCTTTCCCTTCGTTTTGCACAACGACAACGACGCGCAACCGATTCGCGGTGAAGCCGAAGTCCGCGCGGTGGTGAGCGACGGCCGCATCGGCTGCGCATTCGTGGCGCTCGACCCGGCAGAGAGCGAACGCCTCACCCGTTGGCTCATCGATTACATCCTGGCAAATGCCCGCGTGCGCATCGGCGAAGAAGAGGCGCGCGCGATTGTCGAGGGGAATTCGTTTTTGTGATTCACTCCTGACGGAGCGCGACGATCGGGTCGAGCCGCGCGGCGCGGCGCGCGGGCAGAAAACCGAACACCACCCCTACCGCGGCGGAAAAGAGCACCGCCAGCGCGATCACGCCGAAATCGAGGAGAAACGGAAACCCGAGCGCCTGCGCCGCCAAATAGGAAGCCACGAGCGCGAGGACGATCCCGATCGCGCCGCCCGCAAGCGAAAGTACCACCGCTTCGACCAGGAACTGTGTCATCACATCGACCGCGCGCGCGCCGATCGCCAACCGAATGCCGATCTCACGCGTCCGCTCGGTGACCGAAACCAACATGATGTTCATGATCCCGATCCCGCCGACCACGAGGCTAATCGCCGCCACCGCGGATAGGAGCGCGGTGAGCATCCGGGTAGTCGAGGTGAACGTCCGCTCGATTTCGCGCGAATCGGTGATGCGGAAGTTGTCGCTCTCGTTCGGTGCGACCCGCCGCCGTTCCCGCAGCAACTGTTGGACTTCGGCGATCGCTTCGCTACTGGTGTAGCCGGGCGCAACGGCAGCGATGATGAACCGCACCTGGGTGTTGCCCGCGATGCGGCGGTGATAGAGGCGCAACGGCACCATCACCAGGTCGTCCTGGTCGCTGCCGAATGCCGATTGCCCTTTCGCTGCGAGCACCCCGATCACCGAACAACTCAACCGGTCGAGCCGCATCCGTTCGCCGACCGGCGAGCGGTCGCCAAAGAGCGTCGTCGCTACCGTCTGTCCGAGCAGACAGACCGGGGCACCGGAACGGAGCTCGCCCGGCGTCGGTTCGCGGCCGTCCGCTACGGGCCACTGCCGGGCCGTCAAGTACCCTTCGCCAATGCCGACGATCTGTGTCGTCGTGCTCTGGTTGCCGGCGATCACGGTGCGGTTGGTCACCGCGGCAGGCGCAGCGATCGCGATCGACGCCGCTTCGCGCTCGAGAAAGCGGGCATCTTCGACGGTGAACGGAACGGTCAGACTGCCGGGCCCGAAGCCGCGCGACGGGCTGATGAAGAGAACGTTCGACCCCATCGCGGCGATCTGCTGCTGCACCGCGGCGGTTGCGCCGCGCCCCAGCGTGACGAGCGCGATCACCGCCGCAACCCCGATCACCACCCCGAGCACGGTGAGAAACGAGCGCAACGGGTTGCGCGAAAGGGCCCGCACCGCTTCGCGCCACGCGATCATCCACATAGGCCGCCCCTCTCCTCACGTTCGATCCGCCCATCGCGGAAATGGACGATGCGCCCCGCGTATTCGGCCATCTCCGGTTCGTGGGTCACCATCACGATCGTCACCCCTAGCGTCGCGTTGAGCGTGGCCAGCAGTTGCATGATTTCGTGGCTGCGCGCGGTGTCGAGGTTGCCGGTGGGTTCGTCGGCGAGCAGAAGCTGCGGCCGGGTGACGATCGCGCGCGCGATCGCGACCCGCTGCTGTTGGCCGCCAGAGAGTTCGCTCGGGCGATGCCCTTCGCGACCGGAAAGCCCCACCTGCGCAAGCGCCGCTTGGGCGCGCGCGCGGCGCTCCGCCGCTTTCACCCCTTGGTAGAGGAGCGGCAATTCGACGTTTTCCAACGCGGTGAGCCGCGGCAAGAGGTGAAACCCTTGGAAGACGAAACCGATCACGTAGCGCCGCAGCAGCGCGCGCGCGTCGGCGTCGAGCGCGGTCACCTCCAGCCCTGCCAACGTATAGCGCCCCTGGGTGGGCGTATCGAGGCAGCCGATCACGTTCATACAGGTCGATTTTCCCGAACCGCTCGGCCCCATCAGCGCGACGAATTCGCCGCGCGCCACGGTGAGGTCGATCCCGGCAAGTGCAGAGACCGCGGCGTCGCCCGCCCCATAGACGCGGGTGATCCCTTCCAAGACGACGAGCGGGGAAAGCGCAGCACCCGCAGCGGTTGCCCCGCCCGAGCCCGGCGCCGGGGCTTGCGGCTGGGGTGCGTCGCTCACGGCGCCTCCGCGCGCAGTTCCCGAACGATCACCGGTGTACCGGCGCGCAGTTCCCCTCTTTCCACTTGGATTACCTCGCTGCGCTGCCCGTCGTTCAGCCCCAAACGAACCGTCACCGCGCTTGGCGCGCCCCCTTGCAGCACATAGAGTGTTACCGCGCCGCGCGTTTCGCGCTGTGGCGGTGATTGTGGGGCGCGGGGAATCCGCGGGCGCAGAAAATCGAAAAGGGAAAAACCTTTCGACGCTTCTGCCCGCTTTGCTTGCGGACGATAGCGCAATGCCGCGTTCGCCACCGTCAATACCCCTTCGCGGCGATCGGTTTCGATCTCGGCGGTTGCGGTCATCCCGGGACGAAGCCGCAGGTCAGGGTTTTGCACTGCGATCACCGTTTTGTAGGTGACGACGCCATTGACCACCTCGCTGCCCCAGCGCACCATCGTCACCTTCCCCGTGAAGGTTTCGTCAGGGAAGGCGTCGACCCGAAAATGGACCGTCTGCCCGGCGCGGACCCGGCCGACGTCGGCTTCGTCTACGTCGGCCAATAGCTCCATTTCGCGCAGGTCTTCGGCGATCACGAAGAGCACCGGCGCTTGCAATGACGCCGCGATCGTCTGGCCGGGGTCGACTTTGCGCTGCAACACCACTCCGTCGACCGGAGAACGGATCACCGATTTGTCGAGGTTGATCGCCACCTCCTCGAGTTGCGCCTCGATCGCGGCGATCTGGGCCCGCACCTGCGCGTCGCTGGCTTCGGCACGCGCCACCGCGGCTTCCGCCGCATCGAGTTCGCTTTGCGCCACGGCTTGGCCATTGCTCGTTCGCGCCGCGGTCCGCAAACGGGCCAAACGGGTCTGCGTCTCCCGGATCGTCGCCGCCACCTCGGGCAATTTGGCGCGCGTTGCCGCCAACTGCGCCGTCAATTGGCGACGCTGCGCTTCGAGCTTGCGCGTGTCGAGCCGAGCGAGCACCGCCCCTTGGGTGACGCGGTCGTTGAAATCGACAAGCACCTCGCGCACGGTGCCCGAAATCTCCGCACCCACGTCTACTTGTCGGGTCGGCTGCAACGACCCGGTTGCCGTCACCGTCGCGACCAGGTCTGCGATCCGCGCTGCGTCGGTGGCGTAGCGCACCACCGGCTGCGCAGGTTGCGTGTGCCACCACCACGTTCCGGCAACCCCTCCAAAGAGCAGCGCCAAGAGGATCCAGCGCCAGCGTGTGCGCCGGGGCTGGGCGCGCAGCCGTGCGCTCAGTTCTGGCGGAAGCACCCCCACAGCAGTCTGTCCCCCCTCGTTATTGTCTGCCTCCCTCACGATAGCATGCTCCTTGGTCTCCTTGCTCCCCTTGCGGTCACCGCACCCTCCTTCACGCGCTCACCATGGCACGCCCAGATGGTATTCGAGCAACAGGCGGTCGTTTCGGCTCGTCGCGAGTGCCGTCTGGTAAGCGGCTTCGGCGCTGAGCCAGGTGCGCTGCGCGTCGAGGACGAGCGCGTAATCGACGAGCCCGGCGCGGTACTGCGCGTCCAACAGTTGCCACGCCCGCTCGGCTGCCTGCGCTGCGGCGGCAAGCGCGTGACGGCGCGCGTCGTTCGCGTGCAGCTGCGCAAGCGTCTGTTCGACCTCGCCCAACGCCGCGACGAGCGCAGCCCGGTAGTTCGCAGCCGCTTCGCGCACCGCGGCGTCGGCAGCGCGCGCTTCGGCAGCAAGCCGCCCACCGTCGAAGAGCGTCGCCGAAAGGTTCCACGCCAGCGCCCAACTCGCCGCGCTCATCTGCCACATCGCCGCCGGATTCGCCGCGGCGAACGCAAGCGTCCCAGTGAGCGGAAAAGTCGGGTATTGCGCCGCGCGCGCTTCGAGCGCACTGGCCACCGCTGCCGCGAGCTGCCGCTCCACTTCGCGCACGTCGGGACGGCGGCGCAAGAGGTCGATCGGGGTACCGGGGTCGGGCGGCGGTGGCAAGAGGTCGTCTGCAGAAAGGGGCGGCGGATCGCGCCAAGGGCCCTCTCCGCCTCCGGTAAGCGTCACCAGGCGTTCGACGGCAACAGCATACTGCGCCTGCGCTTGGGCGCGCTGTGCGGCGAGTTGCGCTGCCAGGGTTTCGAGCTGTGCCCGTTCCCGTTCGCTTGCGAGTCCTGCCGCGATGCGGGCGTCAAGGAGTGCCCGGCTCTGCGCGACGATGGCCATTTGCCGTTCGCTCACCGCCTGCTGCGCGCGCGCGGCGATCGCGTCGAGGTAGGCCTGCGCGGCTTGCCAGAGCAACTGCCGTTCAAGGTGCGCGGCTGCCCAGTGGGCCGCCTCGGCTTGCAGCGCCGCGGCGCGCGCCGCCGCCGCGCGCCTACCGAAAAGGTCTGGCGTCCACTGCCCATCGATCCCCGCCTGCGTGGTGGCGTCGACGCTGGCTTGGCCGGTGCGCGCCGCGCCCGTACCGCTACGCGTCATGCCCGCATTCGCGGTGATCGTCACTGCCCCGGCTTGCGCCTGCGCCGCCTCGGCGAGCGCTGCGGCTTTCGCCCACCGCGCAAGCGCCGCCTCTCGCTCAGGGTTCGCCGCCCGCACCGCGGTAAAGAGTTGGGCGAGCGACGGTGCGGCGGTCAACCAGGGCGACGACACGTTGGCTGGCGCAACCTCGGCAACGCCATGGTGGAAACGCTTGGGCCAATCGGCTTCGGGATTCGGGTATTGCGGGGGCTGCACCGCGCACGCGGACAGGAAGAGCGGCGCCAGGTACACCCACCTAACGTGCAGTTGCCGCGAGCTGGGCAAGGGATTCGGGGTCGTTGCAATTGGCGAAGGCGTCGGGTTCATCCGCGAATGAGACCGCGCTGTGCGGCAAAGTTCCGTACCAGGCGTCGATTCTACGCCGATTGGTCGCCAAGAACGCGGTCAGACTGGGTAAATGGGCACGATGGACGAGCAAAAAGACCGGATGGGCACGCACGCCGTCGTGGGCGAAAAAGACGGGCGGCAGAGTGTCGTGCGTGGTCTCCGCTCCGTGGACACCGGGACGCGCCAACACCCCTGCTTTGTGCGCCGCGGCCAAGAAGCGCGCTACGAGATCGCGAGGCAGGAGCGGCGCGTCGCATGGCACCGTGACCACCCATTCGCTGGGCGCCGCCGCCAGCCCCGCGGCGATCCCGGCAAGCGGCCCGGCAAAGCGCCATTCAGGGGCGTCACTGACCACGGGGTAGCCAAGCGCACGGTAGCGCTCGAGGCTGCGGTTGGCACTGACAAGGAGCTGAGTAACCTGCGGACGCAACCGCTCGATCGCCCACGCGATGAGCGGTTTGTCACGCCAGGTAACCCACCCTTTGTCAACGCCACCCATGCGCCGCCCTTCGCCACCGGCAAGGATCAGCCCGGTCACGGCGGGCCGGTTCGGGTCGGGTTCGGCATGGGACATCGGGATGTCGTCCTCTCTTTCCTGTGTCACGTCGCGGTATTCCCGTTTCGCAGCGCTTCGCGCGCCCGCTCCCGCGCGGCCAGCGCCGCTTCGCCGTGGCGCCGCTTCACGTGCCCGAAGCCCCGCACGGTGCGTGGCCAACGCGCTAGCGCTTCGGCACGGGACAACAGGTCGAGGGTTGCACGATCGCTGCGCAACTGGTCGGCGATTTCCGCCAGATCGCTTTCGTAGAGACGGATGAGTTTTCGCTCCCAGCGCCGCTCTTCACTCTGTCCGAACGGGTCGAACGGGGTACCGCGCAAGAACTTCAACCGTGCCAACCACGGGAAGACCCGGCGTAGCCACGGACCGTAGGTGCGCTTTTCGATCCGACCGGTCAGGGGATCGGGTTTGGCCAAGAACGGCGGCGCGAGCAAAAACTTTGGCGTAAAACCGGGTTCGAACGTCTCGGTCAGCTGTTGCCACACTTCGGGGCTGCTCCACAGCCGCGCCACCTCGTATTCGTCTTTGATCGCCAAAAGGCGATGGTATTCGCGGGCCACCGTCGCGGTGAGCGGCAAATCGTCTGGTGTCTCGGATGCGGAATCGGGCAGCGCCTGACCCGCTTTTTGCCGCAACGCGCGTTCGGCGACGCGGATCCGTTCGACCCGCTCCCGGTACCGTTCGGCGTAGCGCGCGTTCTGGTAGCGGGTGAGGTGTGCGACGCGGCGCGCGATCATTTCGTCGAGCGTCTGCGACAGGCGCAAGATCCCCTTGGGTTCGCTGTGGGCAAAAGCGCGCACTGCATCCAGATCGACCGCGGCGCGCCGCCCCCACAAAAACGCTTTCTGGTTCGCGGCAACCGCGACCCCGTTCAATTCGATAGCACGCAGGAGCGCCGCCTCAGAAACCGGCACCCACCCCTGTTGCCACGCGTAGCCAAGCAGAAAGGCGTTGGTGAAGAGCGCATCGCCCATCAGCCGGGTCGCCAATTGGGTGGCGTCGAACGCGAAGGGCGCCCCCCCGATCGCTTCACCGATCTGCGCCAGCAGCCGCTCGCGCGGGAACTGCCAGTCGGGGTTGCGCGTGAATTCGAGCGTCGGCGTCTCAGCCGTATTGACGACCACACGGGTACGCCCGACGGTCATTTTCGCCAACGCCTCGTCGCTCGCGGTGACGATCAGGTCGCCGCCGATCACCGCGTCCGCTTCCCCGGCAGCGATGCGGGCTGCGGTGATCCGCTCTGGAGTTGCAGCTAGCCGTATGTGGCTGAAGACCGCGCCCCCTTTCTGCGCAAGACCGGTCATGTCGAGCGTCGTCACCCCTTTCCCTTCCAGGTGCGCCGCCATGCCGATGAGCGCGCCGATCGTCACCACACCGGTCCCCCCGACTCCGGTCACCAGGAGGTTCCACGGGCGGTCGAGCGCGGGCACGCCGGGTTCGGGCGGCAGCGGCCAATCGTCGTCGCCCGCAAGCGCTTCTCCTTTTTTGAGCTGCGCGTTTTCGAGCACGAGAAAGCTGGGACAAAAGCCGTCGGCACAGGAGTAGTCTTTGTTGCAGCTCGACTGGTCGATCTGCCGCTTGCGACCAAACTCGGTTTCGAGCGGCCAGACCGCGACGCAGTTCGACACTTCCCCGCAATCGCCGCACCCTTCGCAAACCTCCGGGTGGATGAAGAGCCGCCGCGGGGGATCGGGGAACTGCTTGCGTTTGCGGCGCCGCCGCTTCTCCGCCGCGCAGGTCTGGTCATAAATGATCGCCGAAACCCCAGGCAACGCGCGAAATTCGCGCTGAATCGCGTCAAGCTCCTTGCGGTGGCGAATCGGCACATGGTCGACGTCGGCCGGACCGTAAGCGCGGGGCGTACCGTCGGTGACGATCACCAAGTTATGGACCCCTTCGGCTTTGAGTTGCGCGACGATCATCGGGACGGTGAGCGGTCCGTCGACCGGCTGCCCGCCGGTCATCGCGACCGCATCGTTGTACAGGATCTTGAAGGTGATATTGACGCCCGCCGCGATACACTGCCGAATCGCCAGGATCCCGGAGTGGTAGTAGGTGCCGTCGCCCAGGTTGGCGAAGATGTGGCGCGTTTCGGTAAACGGCGCCTGCCCGACCCACGGCACCCCCTCGCCCCCCATCTGGGTGAAGGTACTGGTGTGGCGCTCCGGCATCCAGGTGACCATGTAGTGGCAGCCGATCCCGGCAACCGCGCGGCTCCCTTCGGGCACGCGGGTCGAGGTGTTGTGCGGACACCCGGGGCAGAAGGTGGGGAGCCGTTCGGCATGGAGCGGCAGGCGCGCCAACGCCGCCTCTTTCTGCGCGATCCATTCGAGCCGCGCCCGCATTTCGGGCGAATCGTACCAACGGGCCAAGCGGTTGCCGATCGCACGCGCGATCATCGCTGGCGTGAGCTCCCCCGCCGCGGGCAAGAGCCATTCGCCGTGGTCGACGGTGCCGTCGGGACGCACGAGGTGGGCCCACTCCCCCTTTTCGTCGAATTTGCCGACCACCCGCGGCCGGACATCTTCGCGCCAGTTGTAGAGCTCCTCTTTGAGCTGATATTCGATGAGCTGCCGCTTTTCCTCGACCACCAGGATCTCTTCCAACCCGTCGGCGAAGCGGCGCACCGCGTCGGCTTCGAGCGGCCAGACCATCCCGACCTTCATCAGGCGGATGCCGATCGCCTTGGCGCGTTCGGCGTCGATACCCAGGTCTTCGAGCGCCTGCAGCACGTCGAGGTAGGATTTGCCGCTGGTGATGATCCCCAGGCGCGGCCGTTCGGGTTCGATCACGATGCGGTTCAGTTCGTTCGCCCGCGCGTACGCGAGCGCTGCGTAGAGCTTGTGGTGCAGCAGCCGCTCCTCTTGCACCCGCGGTGGATCGGGCCAGCGGATGTTGAGTCCGCCCGGCGGCATCGGAAAGTCGGTGGGAATGGTCACGGTGACGCGGAACGGATCGGCGTCGACCGACGCGGCGCTCTCCACCGTATCGGCCACCGCTTTGAACGCGACCCAGCAGCCGCTGTAGCGCGACAGCGCGTAACCGTGGATTCCGTAATCGAGGTACTCCTGCACGTTGGCTGGCGCGAGCACCGGCATCATCACCGCTTTGAAGATATGGTCGGTCTGATGCGGCAGCGTCGACGATTTCGCGGCATGGTCGTCGCCAGCAACGACCAATACGCCGCCGTGGGGCGACGTACCCGCGGCGTTGCCGTGGCGCAAGACGTCGCCACTGCGGTCGACCCCCGGACCTTTGCCATACCAGAGCGCAAAGACGCCGTCGTAGCGGGCACCCGGGAACAGGCCGACCTGTTGCGTTCCCCAGACCGCGGTGGCCGCCAGATCTTCATTGACGCCGGGTTGAAAGACGATCGCGTGGTCGCGCAGGAAAGCTTGCGCGCGCCACAACTCTTTGTCGAGACCGCCCAGCGGGGAGCCGCGGTAGCCGGAGACGAACCCCGCGGTGTTAAGCCCAGCGGCCTGGTCGCGGATCTTCTGGTTGATCAGTAACCGAACGAGCGCCTGCGTCCCGGTCAAGAAAACCCGGCGTTCCCGGTAGCGGTCGTCCAGGGTATAGCGGGCCAGCGCCAGCTGACCGATGGGTGCGTTCATCTTCTGTCTCCTTTGGTGTGGCTGCGCGCCGCAAAGCGGTTCGACTCTGCGGCGACCGCTCGCGAATCGTGGTGTTCGGTGGCGATTTGGTTTTATTTTTGCGCGTTACCGCATTCGAGAAAAGTTAGGGAAAACCCGATCACCACGCCAGATAGGCGTACCCGGCCTCTTGGAGCTCCATGATCGCCGCCGCGCCCACTTCGACGATCTCGGCAAACGGTTCGATCGCCTCCGGGCCCCACCCGAGCGTTTTCATCGTATTGCCACACGCGATGTAGCGCACGCCGTAGAACTCCGCCTGCCCTTTCGCCCGCTGCCGCAACTCCTCCGGGATCGGGCGCTGCGGCGCTTTGGCGATGAGGTGAATGCCCGGGCCGAAGCAGACCACCGCGACTGCGATCTGATCGGGGTATTTTCCCAGCATCGCCGAGACCGAGTTGAGGATATGTCCGATGTATTCGGGGTCGGCTTGGTTGAGCTGGTAGACGATTTTGTGCGGCATCTCGTCGCCGAAACCACTCCCCGCCCGTGCCCCCCCGGCTGCGAGCGCCAACGCAGCCGGTGCGGTCAGTGCCAGTCGACGGCGACGGTCGGGCGCGCGTTCGCCCGTCACGGCGTTTTGGGTGGGTCTTGGGTCGGTTCGCGTGGGTTTGGTCATCGTGCACGCTCCTCTCTGTTGGGGGTCGTTCCTCAAAAACCGAGCCGCTGCCGAGGGCCGCCCTTTGCGACCACCTCTTCCCGCAGCGCGTGCAAAAGCGCCTCGCCGCTTGCCGCACCACCGAGCAGACGCAACCGCTTCACTGCCGCCGCGAAATCCCCAGGCGTCAAGCGGTCGAGCGCGCGGGTGCGGCCACTCCACGCTTCGGCTTCGTCGCGCGGAACCCCCAGCCGCACCGCCTCTTGGACGAAGAGCGCTGCCCGCTGCGACGCGGTGAGGTAGTCGAACCGCACTTTGAACGCGAAGCGGCGCAGGCTCGCTGCGTCGAGCTGTTCCACCAAGTTGGTGGTGCAGATGAAAATGCCGTCGAACGCCTCCATCTGCGTGAGCAGTTCGTTGGTTTGCGTCACCTCCCAGTGCGCGTGCGCCCCGCGGCGGTCGGCCAGGAAACTGTCGGCCTCGTCCAGCAGCAATACCGCCCCGCGCTCGCGCGCTTCCCGGAACATCGCCGCGATCGCCTTTTCGCTTTCGCCCAGCCATTTGGACAACAGGTCGGAGGCGCGCTTCACCACGATCGGCTTGTCGAGCGCGCGCGCAATCCCGTGCGCGAATTCGGTCTTGCCGGTACCGGGCGGGCCATAGAAGCAGAGCGTTGCGTGCGGTTGCCGCGACAGCGCCGCAACGAGCTGCTCCGGATCGATGTCGAGGTTGAGGAACGCCCAGTCGAGCGCAGTCGCGGCAGGTAGCCGCGGCACACCCTGTTCGCCCAGGAGCGCCAAACTCGCCGACAACGCCCGTTCCGCCGCGGCAAGCGGTGAAACTGCCGTCTCTGGTCTTTTCCCAGCCGGGCGCGACGCGACCCAACGTGCCACCTGCGCCGCTTGCGCCAAGAGCGCCGGTGACGCCGCCTCGTGGCGCACGAGGCGCATCAACCATTCGTCGCTGGCGCCCAATCCCGCAAACGCTTGCCGCGCGATCGCCAACCGCACCCCTTCGGGCGGGACGGGAAAACGCACCGCGTACGCGAAACGGCGCAAATAGGCCGGATCGAACGTCGCGTCGTTGGTGATCCAGATCGTTGGCAGTGGATTGTTTTCAAGCAGCCAATTGGTCCACGCCTTCGCGCCTCGGGTCGGCGCGGTGTCGTCGTCGCCGCCCAACAAGGAAAGCAGGGAATGCCCCGCGGTGGGCAGCACATCCTCGGCTTCATCGAGCAGCATCAACGTACGTTCCGCGCGCGCGGTGATGCTCGACGCCGCGGCGTAGGCGCGCAGCCGCTCTTGACCCTGGATCGGTTCGCCCGCTTCATCCTGCGCTGGCGTCTCCACCAGCCGCGCGCCGAGCGCTTGCGCGAGCGCTTGCGCGAACTCGGTTTTGCCGGTACCCGGCGGGCCATAAAAGAGCAGGTTCACTCCTTTGGCACGGGTCGTGAGCGCTCCGTCCACGAGCGCGATCAAGGTTGCGGCATCCTGCGCCAAATGGGGAAAGTCGGCGAGCGTACAGCGCGGTTGCCGCACCACCGGCCGAACGAACGCCGCCATCAAGTCGTCGGTGGTGAGTTGGCTCGAGAGCAAGAGGTGCGGCAGCCGCCCCATCACGTCGAAGCGCGTTTCCAGGTCGTGCCCCGCACGGTGCGCCGCATCGACCCGAACCAACCCGGCGCGGTGCAGCGCCCCGTCGGGCCGCAACGCTTTGACGACGAGCGCGCGGCGAACGTTCGCGATCGCCGCGACCGCCAACGCGACATGGTCGAGCCCACCCGGTTGGTTCGCCGCCGCCACCGCCGCGTGGAAACGGCGAAACGCCGCCAACGCCACCGCGAAACGCAACACGCCCACTTCGGCGCGGTTGAGCCCGAGCACTTTGCCCAAACGTGCCGAATTGCGCAACAATGGCAATTTCGGGTTGATCGCGGCTTCGAGCTGCTCCAAGCGTTCGAGCAACCGCTTCTCGATCCCTGCGGTGCCGAGCTTGCGCATCGCGGCGCGGTCGATCACCGTATCGCCGTCTTCGTCCTCCCGCGTCGGGACCAATTCGCCCACGTAGCGCACGTAGTCGCTGTCGAGCAGGATCGGCTCGGAAAAGATGCTCTCCTTGTCCAAGTGGCGGTGCCACCCGAACGCGAGCGTCAAGCGGATCAACCACGCCCCGAGGAGCGGCGCATGGGGATCCCGGTCCGATGCGTCGAGGGCTTGAAAAAGATGAGCGAGGCGCTTGGCCAAAATCACGACTCCTTTTGCTTACCTGGCGGTTCGGGTATCATCGCGCAAACGCAACCCGGATGACCTTTCATGGGGCACCACACCGTTAGAGCGGAAAACCTCGATTCGGTTCGCCTGGACGTCTGGCTCTGGGCTGCCCGTTTCTTCAAAACCCGAACCCGCGCGCAAGAAGCGATCGCGGCGGGACACGTCAAGCGCGGCGGCGAACGGGTGAAGGCGTCGCACCGCGTCAAAGTGGGCGAACGCTACACGATCCGCATCGGCCCGTACGAATGGCAGATTACGGTTGCTGCGCTCAGCGACCGCCGCGGCCCCGCCGAGGTGGCACAAACGCTCTACCACGAGGACCCCGAAAGTCACGCCCGCCGCCAGGCACAAGTGGCCGAACGTCGCGCCCTGCAAGCGGCACCTACAAAACCCAGCAAAACCGCGATCGACCGCGCCCGCCTGCGGGCGCTGAAGCGCCAACAGCGCGCCCCGTGACCGCGCACCGCACCGGCACCTTACGACGAAGCCGACGAAGCCGCGCCCGACGACAGACGACGCGCCATCTCCTCTTTTTCCGCTGCTTCTTGCAAGCGTGCCAACCACCGACGGTGGGCTTCGTCCAGACACAGATCGACTTGAATCCGCTGCGTACAGGCGGTGCGTGCCGCGGCCAGTTCCTGGTCTGCCTGCTGCCGAATCGCCCGCGCCTCCTCCTTGAGCTGCACCGCTGGCGCCTGCTCCCGCGCCACCACGCCGCCGACCACTGCGACGACGCCGAGCACAGCCGCCAAAAGCCAGATCCCTCCGCGCATTGAGTAGGCTTCCTTGTTAGAATTCGTTTATTGTATCCCTTTGGAAGCGAAGATGGAACTGGTTTGTCTCGACCTTGAGGGGGTGTTGATCCCCGAAATGTGGGTGGCGTTCGCCGAAGCGGTAGGAATACCGGAACTCAAACGCACTACCCGCCAAGAACCCGATTACGATCGGTTGATGCGTTTTCGCCTGGAGATCCTGAAACAGCACGGCTTAGGCCTCCGGGAGATCGAACGGGTCGTTGCCACCCTTGAACCGCTACCGGGCGCCAAAACCTTTTTGGATGGTTTGCGCGAACGCTACCAGGTGATCATCCTTTCCGATACCTTCCAAGAGCTGGCGCGCCCCTTGATGCGGCAACTCGGTTGGCCCACCCTCTTTTGCCACAACCTCGTCGTCGCTCCCGACGGCACGATCACCGGCTACCGGCTGCGGATGAAGGACCAGAAACGGGAAGCGGTGAAGCGCTTCAAAGAGCTCAACTTCCGGGTCGTCGCCGCGGGTGACTCCTACAACGACACCACGATGCTCGCCGAAGCCGACGCCGGCATCCTCTTTCGCGCGCCGCAGGTCGTGGTCGAAGCGTTCCCGCAGTTCCCGCTCGTCCCCGAAGCGTACAGCGAACTGCGTGCGGCGATCGACGACGCGTTTGCCCGCATCGCCCAAGAACGGCAAGAGGCAGCCGCACGATGAGCGAACGCACCTACACGCTCGTCGCGTCATGCCCGGACCAGGTGGGTGTCGTCGCGCGGGTGTCGCAGTTCCTTGCCGAACTGGGCGGGTGGATCCTCGAAACCAATTTCCACGCCGAACCGGCCGACGCCGCGAACCCGTCGGGTCGCTTCTTCATGCGCCTGCAACTGCGCGCCGATTCGATCACGCTGCCGCTCGTGACGTTGCGCGAACAGTTCGCGCATGCGGTCGCCGAACCGCTCCAGATGCAGTGGCGGATCACCGATTCGGCGGTGAAAAAGCGGGTCGTGATCCTGGTCTCGAAGCAAGAACACTGCCTCTACGACCTCCTGGCGCGCTGGCAAGCCGGGGAGCTCGACGTCGAAATCCCCTGCGTGATCTCCAACCACCAGACGCTGCGCGGCATCGTCGAATGGCACGGGATCCCCTATTTTCACGTCCCGGTCACGCCAGAGAACAAACCCGAAGCGTTCGCCGAAATCCGCCGGATCTTCGACGAAGCGAAAGGCGACGTGATGGTGCTCGCGCGCTACATGCAGATCCTGCCGCCCGAACTCTGCGACGCGTATGCGGGACAGATCATCAACATCCACCACTCGTTCCTGCCCAGCTTCGTCGGCGCGCGCCCCTACCACCAAGCGTGGCAACGCGGCGTGAAACTGATCGGCGCCACCTGTCACTACGTGACGCCCGAGCTCGACCAAGGGCCGATCATCGAGCAGGACGTGATCCGTGTCGACCATACCGACACACCGGACGAGATGATCCGCTACGGGAAAGACATCGAAAAAGCGGTGCTGGCGCGCGGGCTGCGTTATCATATCGAAGACCGGGTCTTGATCCACGGCGCACGCACCATCGTCTTCCGCTGAGCCAAAGGGGTTGCAAACGACCGTTTTTGCGGCAAAATAGCGAACACATGCAGGAGGAGGGGGCGACACGCCCGGTTGTTCCACCATTTTTTCAGGAGCGAAAATCATGAACAAAAGCGAATTCGTCGAAGCCTTGGCCGACAAGATGGGCAGCAGCAAAGCAGAGGCCGCACGTGCGCTCGACGCCGTGCTCGCCACCGTCACCGAACAGCTCGCGAAAGGCGAAAAGATCACGTTCACGGGCTTTGGCTCGTTCGAAGTCGTCACCCGCGGCGAACGTACCGGTCGCAACCCGCAGACCGGCGCCACGATCACCATCCCGGCGACGAAACTCCCGAAATTCACCGCCGGTGCGGCGCTGAAGAAAGCCGTTCTCGGGTAATTTACCCCGTTTCGATTCGCACATTCGGCGCGACTGCACCGCGTGCAGCCGCGCCGTTCTCTCTTTCCGCTTACGGACTGCGACTTTGCGTATGATCCCCCACCTCACCACTGCCCTTTCCGGTCCGTTGCTCGAAATCGAACACCAGTTCCTCGCGCACCAACCGGCGATCGAACGCTGGTTTCGCCACTGGTTCACCGAGCACATGCCACCCTTTTACGCCTCCACCGACCTCAGAAACGCCGGGTTCAAACTCGCGCCGGTGGACTTGAACCTCTTCCCGGGCGGATTCAACAACCTGGCAGAGCCCTTTACGCCGCTTGCCGTGCAAGCGCTGCAGGTCGCGATCGAACGGGTCTGTCCCGAAGCGCGGCAATTCTTGCTCATCCCTGAAAACCACACCCGGAACCGCTTCTACCTCAGCAACGTCTTCCACTTGCAACGGCTTTTGCGCCTGGCGGGGGTCGAGGTGCGCGTCGGCTCGCTCCTTCCTGAGATCACGGAACCGACGCCGTTCGAAACACCAGCGGGCACACTCGTCCTCGAACCGATCGTCCGGCGTGGCAACCGCGTCGGACTTGCAGATTTCGACCCGTGCGCGATCCTCCTCAACAACGACCTCTCCGCAGGGATTCCGGCGATCCTCGCCGAACCGCTCGAGCAGATCGTGATCCCGCCGCCGCAAGCGGGCTGGCATCGTCGCCGCAAATCGCACCACGCGGCGTGTTACGCGCAGGTTGCGAACGAATTCGCCGAAGCCTTCGCGCTCGACCCCTGGTATTTCACCCCCGCGTACCGCACCGTGGGGGGCGTCGACTTCCGCCACAAACAGGGGGTGGAGGCGCTTGCCGATGCCGCAAGCGACCTTTTTGCCGAAATCCGACGGGAATACGCCGCGCGCGGCATCACCGAAACGCCGTTTTTGGTGATGAAAGCGGATGCGGGCACCTACGGCATGGGGGTGATGGTCGTCAAAGACCCCGTGGAACTTCGGGAACTCTCGCGCCGCGACCGCAACAAAATGGCACGGGTCAAAGAGGGGCTCGAGGTAACCCAAGTGATCGTGCAAGAGGGGGTCCCCACCTTCGAACGGGTCGACGGCGCTGCCGCCGAACCGGTCGTCTATTTCATCGATCACTACGTTGTGGGCGGGTTTTACCGCGTCCATACAGAACGCGGCCCAGACGACAACCTCAACGCCCCTGGGATGCACTTCACACCGCTCACCTTCGCTCGCCCCTGCTCGGTGCCCGACTTCACCGCCGCACCCGACGCCGAACCCAACCGCTTCTACGCGTACGGCGTCGTTGCGCGTCTGGCGCTTGCGGCAGCCACCCGCGAGATCGAATCGTTGAACGAATCGCACAGCGATGTAGCGGCAACCCCACTTGCGACCGCCCGATGACGGAAAGCCAACGATGGAACTCCTCTTTCTGATCGATCCGCTCGCTGCGCTCAACCCGAAGAAAGACTCCTCGCTCTTTCTGATGCGGGAAGCGGCCGCGCGTGGCCACACCATCTGGGTCGCTTATCCCGGCGCGATTGCCTGGCGACACGACCGCGTCTGTGCCGAAGCGCTGCCGCTTGCCGTCGACCCCAACGCCCCGCATACCGCGTGGGCAGAAGGTGTGACCCCACGCTGGCGGGCGCTCCGTGAATTTTCCGCGGTGCTGCTGCGCTTCGACCCGCCGTTCGATTTCGAATACCTTACGCTCACCTGGCTCCTTGAGCGGGCGGAGCAGGAAGGCGCGCGCATCTTCAACGCCCCGCGCGCGGTGCGTGACCACTCCGAAAAATTGAGCATCCTCGAATTCGCCGAATTCATCCCGCCAACCCGAGTGGTGCGTCGCGTTCCCGACGTCCAGGAAGCGATCGACGCACTCGGCGGCGACGTCATCGTGAAGCCGCTCGACGCGATGGGGGGCGCGGGCATTTTTCGCATCCGCCACAACGACCCCAACCGCAACGCGATCGTCGAGACCCTCACCGCACAGGGCCAGCGCACGATCATGGTCCAGCAGTACCTTCCCGCGATCGCCGACGGCGACAAACGGGTCTTATTGATCGCCGGTTCGGTAGTGCCGTGGGCGCTGGCGCGGATCCCGAAAGCGGGCGAAACGCGCGGCAACCTCGCCGCCGGGGGTACCGGCGTGGCGATGCCGCTCACCCCGGAAGAGCGGCGGGTCGCCGAAACGCTGGCACCGATCCTGTGGCGACGCGGCCTCTTTTTCGTCGGGCTCGACCTGATCGGCGGCCGACTCACCGAGATCAACGTCACGAGCCCCACCTGCTTCGTCGAGATCGCCGCGCAAAGTGGCGAGAACCCTGCGGCGTGTGCGATCGAACGGCTCGAAGCGGTGATCGCGAACCACTGAACCATGTCCGTGTCTGCACGCCGTACCGCCTTCCGCCGTATCGTCACGCCACTTGTCTGGCTGTCGCTGCTTTTTGCGCTTGCCGCGTGCTCGCGCGAACCCACGTTGGTTCGCGAAGAGCAGTTCGTCTTCGGCACCCGCGTCGAACTCACCGTGGTCGACGCCGACGCGGAACACGCCCACAGCGTCTTGGCGGAAATCAGCCGCGAACTCGCGCGCCTGCATCGCACCTACCACGCCTGGGAGCCGTCGGCACTCACCCGCTTGAACGCCGCGATCGCTGCCGGACACCCCGCTCGCGTGAGCGCCGAGCTTGCCGCAATCCTCAGGGACGCCCAACAGTTCGTCCGCGCCAGCGACGGACTTTTCGACCCGGGCATTGGCGCACTCGTTGCGCTGTGGGGCTTTCACCGCAGCGACTTCAGCGCCAACCAACCGCCCGACCCCGCGGCGGTTGCCGCGTTGCGCGACCGCCATCCATCGCTTGCAGCGCTCACCATCACGCCGCTTACCCCCGATCCCGCGTCTCCATGCGCGCAGCCGGACGCGGTCGACGCGATCGCCACGAACGAAACCCCTGCGGCGTGCGTCACCAGCTCCAACCCCGCGGTCGCCATCGACCTCGGTGGCTACCTCAAAGGCTACGCGCTCGACCGTGCCGCCGAGATCGTCCGCCGCCACGCGATTGCGGCCGCGCTCATCAACATCGGCGGCAACATCCTCGCGCTGGGGCAGCCCAACGCCACGCGGCCCTGGCGCATCGCGCTGCAACACCCGCGCCGCGCCGAACCGCTCGCGGTGCTACCGCTCTACGATGGGGAAGCGATCGGCACCTCGGGGGACTACCAGCGCTATTTCCTCGCGGACGGACACCGCTACCACCACCTGATCGACCCGCGCACCGGGTGGCCCGCCACGGAGAATCAGGCGTTTACCGTCGTGATCCTGCCGCAACCCGATCACCGAACGGGGCTTCGCTCCGACGTCGTCAGCAAACCCCTTTTTCTTGCCGGTGCCGATTGGCCGCGCTACGCCGCGCGTTTCGGGGTGACGCGCGCGCTTCGCGTCGCCGCGGACGGCACCATCACCGTGACCGCGCCGCTCCAGCAACGCCTCCGTTGGATCGACCCACCCGATGCGATCACCGTGGTCGATCCGCCAGAACCGCAAAAGGGACTTAGCGATTGAGGAGATTGGCCAGACGCATCCGGTACTCGCGCAGCAACGGATCCCCGGGCCGCATCAAATCGAAGATTTGCAGGATCAATTTGCGCGCCGCGCCATCGTTCCAGTCACGTGCGCGCGCGACGATCGCCAGCAGCGCTTCCAGCGCCGGTTGCCATTGCCCTTCAGCGGCGTACCGCTTCGCCAACCGGTAGCGGCTGTCCCAATCCTCAGGAAACGCCGCGACCCGCGCTGCGAGTGCTTCCAGAGATTCGGCGGTACCGTCGGCAAGTAACGCCAACCGCGCCTCGAGCCGTTTCGCGTCGTCGCTGTCCGGCTCACGGAGCGCACGAAAGTGTTCGCTTGCTTCCGCTACGCGCTTCTGATCCAGGAGTAGCGCAATAAGATCGAGCCGCGCCCGGTCGAACGCGGGGTCTTCGGCAAGCCCCTCGAGTAGGAGCCGCTCGGCGGTTGCGGCGTCGCCCGCCTCGCGCGCGGCAACCGCTTGCCGCCAGTTCGGTTCAGCAGGCGAGGGCAGCAACCGTTCGAGCCAACGGCGCACCTCCCGCTCGGGAAGTGCGCCAGTGAATTCATCGACCACCTGGCCGTCACGCAGCGCCTTGACATTGGGAATGCCGCGGACCCCATAGCGCGCGGCCAACGTCGGGTTCTCATCGGAATTGACCTTCGCCAGCAGGAAACGGCCCCCATATTCGGCGGCGAGCCGCTCCAACACCGGCTTCAGCACCCGGCACGGACCGCACCAAGGTGCCCAAAAATCGACGACCACCAACCGACGGTGGGATTCGGCAAGGACCGTCGGTTCGAAATTCGCTTCATTGGCGTCGATCGTCACGGATTGCGTCATCGTCGCCTCCTGCAACAGCATTTTCTGATATTTTTATCTTATCACGGGTGCGCATGTGCAGGAACGGTTGAATCTGCAGCCAAACGAGCCCCAACGCCGGGAGCGCCGCAACCGGTGCCGTGGGGCCAACGGTCAACCACAGCGCGAGCGTCGCTCCGACGACCCCCCAACGCCATTGCAGTCGCCGTTGCCATTGCGCCATGCGCTGCGTCTGGGCGCGCACTTCCGCGCGCAATGCGGCAAATTGCGTCAACCCCCTCGCTACCCGCACATCCGGCAGCGGACCCTGGTCGAAGCGATCGGCGTCGAGCAGCACCAAAACGCGATGAGCGGTATCGTTCTGGTCCGCGTTCGGGGAGACACGCGGTGCTGTTGTCTGGCACAAGACCCACGGTGCCCCCGGCGGTAATTGCTGCACGCGCGGATCACAGACCTCGGACTCGGCCGCCCCAGGCCACCAACCCAGCGCCGACCACGCCGCGCGGGTGGTCGCCGGTACGTCGTCGGCAAGCACCCGCCACACCCCCTCGGGTTCACTGGGTACCGCCGACGTCACCGCAGCGAACGAACCGGCAGGGACGGGCACCACCGCACACGCACCCAGCCATGCCAGCATCTCCGCGTTGGCATCCACGCGCTCGGGTGCGCTGACTCCGTGCGCAACGCCGATCACCCACGCGCCGTTGTGCCGCGCCGCTTCGATGCGCGCGAACCATTGGTCGGAATCGAACGCTCCGCGCCACGCCGCACGCGTCACCCCGGCTGCCCGCAGCGCTTCCGGTTCGCCGGTCGCCACGACCCAAACCCGCCCCCGCCGGTCCGCGCAGCGTGTCAGCCACCCGAATGGCCCCCATTCCGGTTTGCGTTCCCGCGCCACCACGCGCCACTGCGTCAAGGGATCTCGCGCAGAGTCGCCGACCAAAGCACACGTGCTCTGCCACAGGCTAGCGGCAACCGCATCGTTCCCGGTCGGCAGGAGCGTGACGCATCCCGGGCCTGGCGCCAACGTCACCCGCACCGCTTGGGCGAATGGCACCATACCCGTGACCGCCAACGGATTGAGTACCCGCCGCGCCCCGCGCCAGAATTGGAGTTCTGGGGTATGCGGTCTCTCTGGCGCGTCGTGTTCGGGTGACGGTGCCGCTTTGTCACAGCGCACGGTATCGAACGGCAACAGTAATGCGGCGACGCGCCACTGCTCGAACCAAGCGGTGCGCGCCACCGTAATGTGCACCGCGCGACCGAGCGCCGTGACGGCGTGCGGCGTCCGAAACCAGACACCGCGCGTCGCAAAGCGCAACCGCGAAGCGATCGCCCAACCGGAGCGCACCTCGGAATCGAACCACGGGAAGAGAACGAGCGCCAGCACCGCCAGTTGGTGGAGCCAGATCGCAAGTGGCGCTTCACCCACCACCAACACCGCCGACCAACCGGCCACCGCTAGGGCTGGCCAAACCCAACCAGCGCTTTTGTCGGCTTCATCTTCCAGAGCGACCACACCACGGGGATCGATACGGCTGGGACGCACCACGACCGCCCATGCCTGTCCGGAAACCACCTGCGTACTGCGTTGCCACGGTTCGGTCTGCCAGTCGGGTGAGACCGCCAATAGGTGTAACTGCGCTGGAAAAAGGGTGCCCGGTGTCAGCCAAAGAATATCGCCGGGGACCAAATCGGTGGCCGGAACCCGGTGCCACACCCCTTCGCGTAACACCCAGAGATGCCAGGGAACGCGCGTCAGTCGGCGCGCCGCGCAACGCCCCCAGCGCGCCATGCCCCATCCGGCTGCCAACAGGGTTCCTCCCACCAGCAACCAGGCCCAGGCAACCGCAGTCGCTTCTTGCTCGATCGCTGTCGCCACCGCCAGCACGACACACGCAAACGCCAGCGCGAACCGTGGCAGACCTGTGCGGTCCGGACGCGACGCCACAGGAAGCCCTGCCGAAAGATTGCGCCCATGGATACGCTGACGACGTCGGACCTCTTCCCAACTCAACCCGACCGTCGGATCGGTAGCCAACCGTGCCAACAGTGCTTGGGTCTCTGGCGGCAAATGCTTCGGATCAGGGAGGCTATCCGGATCGGAATCGGGAACAAAATCAGAGAACGCCACGAACGTCCTGAGACAAAAGAATCACGCTTTCTGGTTCGCTTGCCACGCGGCCAACAACTGATCGCGGTACGGCGCGAGTTTTTCGATTGGGATTTCGACGACCGGACCACCCAGGGTCGATCCCCGATAGACGCCAACCAATGGCGTTTCCACGTCGGGAAGGTAGATCTGAACCGGCGCATTGGCTTTGAAACGCAGGCTGCGCAACTCCTCGGGGAAAAAGAGCGCACCGTGCGTGATGTTGAGTGCCGCTGCCCCTTCGAACCGCTCGCCGTTACTTTTTTCGGCAACCACTTTGACCGGCACCAACCGCACCTCGTTCACGCGCTTCAACGCGCGCGCCCGAATCCGCTTGTGCAGCTCCTCCTCGGCGAGGAACGGGAGATTGCCGATGCTTGCTTCGACGTCGGCCAGCTCCACGTCGGTGAGATGGGGCGCCGCGGCGACGAGCCGCTCTTTCGGGATCGTTGTGCCGACCGCGCGGCGGGGGCGGGTCAACGCCACTTGGTGCGTCAGCTTCGTGACGCGAACACCCGCACCGGCCAAGCGCTTCCCCACAACGGTCCGCAACCCTTGATGGACGGCGTTCCCCAGAAGACCGTCGAGCGTTTTCGCCAGATCCGCCTCTGGGACCGTTTCGAGCGCCGCCGGAAGTTCCAGCGTCAAGGTATAGGTCAGTTGCAACGTCGCTTTGCTCATCGCGACCACCTTCTATTTTTCGTCATCTTACCACGGGGATGGTTGCCGCGGCCAAAAGCCGAAATAAAACGCTAAAGCAATCGGCAATTTTGCCGTTAGACAGAGCATGCCTTCGACTATACTGTGTTTACCTGTCCGCGCGGTTGGAGCGTCATCATGCGTCATTTGTCGATTTCCGCCAAACTCCTTTCGATCCTCATCGTCGGCGGGCTGCTGGTTGCGACCACCAATGGATTGACCTTGTGGAAAGATTGGCAAAGCGTGCAAACGGCGCAGCGGCAATTTGCCGGACTCGAGTTGCTCACGCGCCTGGGGGACGTCTACCGTCAGGTGCCCATCCTACGCACCTGGTCCGGGGTTACGCTCGCTGCGGACCCCAAGAGTGAACTCCACCAGCACGCGACCCAAAACGCGCAGACGCTCGTGACTGAAATCGACAGCCAATGGAACGCGTTTCGCACCCTTGCCACGCAAGCCCCGCTTTCGCCAACCTTGACCGAACAGATCGCAATGCTCGATCGTTCCTGGCAGGAGATCAAGACCCGCGATGCGGCCGATCGCTTCCAGATGCTGGCGCCGCTCGTCGACGGATTATTGGAAACGATGCGCCTCATCGCGGTCGAATCGCAACTCGCGTTCATTCCCGACCCGACGATCAGCAGTCTGACTCAGGCGTGGTTGAACGATATCCTTCCGCTCACCGACGCAAGCAACCGCTTGCGCGGGTTGCTCACGCTCGCGTTCGTCGAGCAACGCTTCGGCGAACCGGCACTGTTGGAATTCACCCGCCATCGCCATACCTTGGCAAAAAGCATCGAAGATCTGGCGTTCATCCACAACCGCTTGCGCAGTTTCGGCGTCACCGAACTGGTCGACCTCTTCGACGCGCAACTGAGCTATCTGCAAGAGCAAGGGGAGATGCTCGACACCACCCTCGACGCGATCAAATTCGGCTTCTTCGCGCGCGATCCGCTCGAAGTCTATGACGAAGCCAGTCAGTTGGTCGATGGGGTCTGGGGCTACGGCGCGTCGGTGCATGCGCTCCTTGCCGAACATGTCGAAAGCTACCGCGCGGCGAAATGGCGCAGCCTTGCGATGTTGTCCGCTGCGATCGCCGCGGCATCGCTCGTCGTTTTGCTCATGACTTTGGCCATTCGGCGCTCGTTGCTCGCTACCATCACGCGCATCGCCAACGGTGTGCAGCAACTTGCCCAAGGTGACCTGACCACACAGATCGCGGTTCGCGAGCGCGACGAAACCCGCCGCATCGTCACGGCGCTGCACGAGATGATCGGCAAATGGCGCGAAAGCCTCTCCACCGTCCATGCCGCACTCGAAGCGCTGGCGCGCGCCGCGCAAGTGAGCGAAGCCAACGCACAGGCCATTGCCGACCGCGCTCGGCAGAGTGAAACCCACGTCACCGCGATCGTCGACGCTGCGGACGCGCTCGACGCCACCGCACGCAATGCCCGTACCGAAGCGCAAGCAGTCGTTGCCGACGCGCAAAAAACCCTCGACGAAGCGCAACAGATGGCCGGCGCGCTTGCTCAGGCGCTGGCTACGCTGGAAGCGATGAACACGCAACTCGACGGGGTCAACGCCGCCAGCCGCCGCTTCATCGCCGAATCGGCGGCGATCCGACGCATTACCGACAAAGTGCGGGAAATCGCCGAGCAGACCAACCTCTTGGCTTTGAACGCCGCGATCGAAGCGGCGCGCGCCGGTGAGGCGGGCCGGGGCTTTGCGGTGGTTGCCGACGAAGTGCGCAAACTCTCCGAACAGTCCGCGGTCGCTGCGGGCGAGATCGACACGATCACCACGAATCTGGCGCAGCAGGGTCAAGCGATCGAAGCCCAGCTCGACGCGACCCTGGCCGAAACGCAGTCGAGCCACGAACGGATCGGCGCGTTGCAGGGGTTCATGGCGCAGGTGGAACGCGCGACGCACGGCACGCTCGAACGGGCGCGCTCCATTTTACAGGTCGCAAGCGACGTCGAACGGTTGAGCGAAACGATCGACCAAGCGGCGCACAACGCCAAAACCGCCGCGCAGCAAACTTCGAATGCAGCGAACGAAATCACGACCGCAAGCAGCGAAGTCAATGGTTGGGTGACGAAACTCAAAGCGGCGTTTGCGCGCTTTCGGCTCTGAGCTACGCGTCGAGCGGATCCACCTCCAAGCGCCACCGCAACCCTTGGCGTTGTGGCCACTGCAGCAACCGTTCCCGCCACGCCCGCAAAAAGGTGTGGAGCGCAGCGCGGTTCGGCGATTCGACCACCAGCTGTGCCCGTTCGCGCCCGGCCAAACGGACGATCCTGAGCGGCACCACGTCCAAGAGGCGCACCGCATGCCCGTGCGCGTGCTGTTCCCGCATCGCCTCGCCGGTCGCTTTCGCTGAAGTGAGGAATTCGAGCGCCACTTCGAGTCGTGGCGCGTCGGCGCGCAGCAACGCTTGATGCACGAAAGGCGGCAACGCTAGCCGTTTGCGTTCAGTCAGTAACGTATTGGCGAACGCCGCGTAGTCGTGCGCGACCAGTTGCTGGAAAAACGGGTGGTCCGGATAGCGGGTCTGCACCAGCACTCGACCCGGTTGCCCGCTTCGCCCGGCCCGCCCGGCAACTTGCAGCAACTGCTGCATCAAGCGCTCCGTTGCCCGCGTCTCGGCCGCAAGCAGCCCCGCATCGGCGCCGACGACGATCACCAGCGAAAGCGCCGGGAAGTCGTGCCCTTTCGCGATCATCTGCGTGCCGATCAAGAGCTTCGCGTCGGCGCGCGCCACCGTCTTGCGCAGCGCAGCAAACGCCGCAGCGGTTTGGCACGCGTCGCGGTCGATCCGCACCACACCATGATCGGCGAACGCGGCGTGCAACTCCGCTTCGAGCCGTTGCGTTCCCTGCCCGGCAACCGACAACCCGCCGTTGCCGCACGTGGGGCAGACCTCGGGCACCGCGATGCTCCAGCCGCAATGGTGGCAGCGCATCCGGCTGTCGACGCGGTGATAGACCATGCGCACCGAACAGCGGCGGCACTCCTGAACCCAGCCACAATGGGCGCAATAGAGGGTCGGCGCAAACCCACGCCGATTGAGGAAGAGCAACGCCTGTTCCCCGCGCGCCAGGGTCTCTTTGAGCGCCTCCCATGCCTCGGGCACCAATCCCGCGGTGCGCGGTGCTTCCCGCGTCACGGGCAACAGTTCGATCGTCGGCAGCGGCACGCCAGTGGCGCGCTCCGCAAGCGTCACCCGGCGGATCCGCCCCCGTTCGCTGTCCCACCAGCGTTCGAGCGACGGCGTCGCCGACCCCAAGACGACGCGCACCTGCGCCGCTTTGCCGCGCCACAGTGCAAGATCGCGCGCCGAATAGGGCGCCCCTTCGAACTGTCGGTAACTGGCGTCGTGCTCTTCGTCGACCAAGATGAGCCCCAAGCGCGGCATCGGCGCAAAGATCGCCGAACGGGTGCCGATCAAACAGTCCACCGCGCCTTGCACCAGCGCCGCGAAGAGGTGCTGCCGTTCGCGCGCGTTGAGGTCCGAATGCCAGACGCCGATCCTCGCTCCCGGAAAACGGGCGACCACCCGCGTTGTGGTCTGGGGAACGAGCCCGATTTCTGGCACCAATACGAGCGCTTGGCGCCCGGCCGCCAGCGTCTCCGCGATCAGACGGAGGTAGCACTCCGTTTTTCCGCTACCGGTGACACCGAAAAGCAGCACGGGGTCGAAACCCGTGGGACCGGCGGTGAGCTGTGCATACGCGCGCGCTTGCGCCGCGGTCAAACGTGGCCCCGGCGTCGTCACGACCGGCTCCGAACGGCGCTGGGAAGCGGTGTTTTCGCCGGTCGCGTGTTCGCCCACCGCTCCATCCGTTACCGCGGCGAGCGCCACTTGGCGTTTGCGCCGTCTGAGTGCGGGCGGCAGTACAAACGCCAGATATTCGCCCAGCGGGTTCAAATAGTAATCGCTCGCGAACGCGATCTGGTCCAACAAGACCGGATCGAGCGGCGGCCAATCGTCCCACCATTCGGCGATCGGCTTGAGCCGCTCTGGCGGCACCTCGGGTTCCGGGTCACACGCCCAAACCACACCCAAGACGCGCCGCCGCCCGAGCGGAACCCGGACGAGCTGCCCGCGGTACATCGGGTGCATGTCCGGTACGCGGTAATCGAAGAGGCATTTCCCCGCTTGCGGCACCAACACGCGGGCAACGCGTTCGCTCATCGTGCTGCCGCGCACCCGATCACGGTGATGTGGTTGGGTGGTACTGCGCACTCTCCTGTTGCACCGTCTCGACGAGCACCGCGACATGCTCCGGCGGCGTGTGTTGCGAGATCCCGTGGCCCAGATTGAAGACGTGCCCGGTGCCTTCGCCATACGCGGCGAGGATCGCGCGCGCCTCGCGACGCACCGCCTCGGGTGTAGCGAGCAACACCGCGGGATCCATGTTCCCTTGCAGCGCGACGCGGTCACCGACCAACTGCCGCGCTCGACCGATCTCGATCGTCCAATCGAGCCCCACCGCGTCGGCGCCGCAGTCGGCGATTCGTTCGAGCCACAACCCACCCCCTTTGACGAAGACGATCACCGGCACGCGCCGACCGCGCGCGGTGCGCGTAAGTCCCGCGCAGATCCGTTCCAGGTAGGCAAGCGAAAACTCGGCAAACGCGCGTTCGGAAAGCACGCCTCCCCACGAGTCGAAGAGCATCACCGCGTCCGCACCGGCGGCGATCTGCGCGTTGAGGTACTGCGTCACCGCTTCGGCGTTGACCACCAAAATCCGATGAAGCAGCTCCGGGCGCGCATAAAGCATTTTTTTGATGGTGTGGTAGTCGCTGCTTGCGCCCCCTTCGACCATGTAGCACGCGAGCGTCCACGGGCTTCCGGAAAAGCCGATCAGCGGAATCTCGTCGGCGAGCGCCGCTTTGATCTCCCGCACCGCGTCGAGCACGTACCGCAGCTCCACCTCGGGGTCGGGTACCGCCAGGTTGCGGATCTCCCACTCTTCCCGCAACGGTCGCTCGAATTTCGGTCCTTCCCCTTCGGCGAAATAGAGTCCCAACCCCATCGCGTCGGGGACCGTGAGGATATCGGAAAAGAGGATCGCGGCGTCGAGTCCGAACCGCGCGATCGGCTGTAACGTCACCTCGACGCACAACGCCGGATTGCGGCACAAATCGAGAAAACTCCCGGCACGTGCCCGAGTTTGTCGGTATTCCGGCAGATAGCGCCCCGCTTGGCGCATGAGCCAGATCGGGGTGCGGTCGACGGGTTCGCGCAGCAACGCGCGCAGCAAACGGTCGTTTTTCACGTCGTCTCTCGGCAATACGGTTCCGTGCGCGAGGATAACACAGCCAGCACCCCGTTACCGTCGCCAGAACGCTGGGGTGAGGACGACCAGAAAGGTGAAGATTTCAAGGCGCCCCAACACCATGGTAAAGGTCAAAAGCAACGTCTGCCCTTCGTTCAACCAGCCGTAATTCGCAGCCGGCCCCACAGCGCCCAAACCCGGCCCTGTGTTGTTGATGCACGCCACCACCGCCGAAAACGCCGTGACGATATCGAGGCCACTGGCACTGAGCACCAGCGTGAGCGAGACGATAGAGACCATGTAGAGAAAGGAAAAACCCAAAACCGCGAAAACGACACGGTTTTCGATGATCGTCTTGCGTAAGCGCACGGGAACGACGGCGTTGGGGTGGAGCGCGCGCACGATCTCGCGGTAGATCTGCTTGTAGAGGATGATCGCACGCATCATTTTGATCCCGCCGCCCGTCGACCCGGCACAGGCGGTGAAACTGCTCAGGAAGAGCAGCCACAATTGGGCGAAGAACGGCCAGAGGGTGTAGTCGGTCGTCGCCAAACCCAGCGACGTGGCGATCGAGACGACGTGAAACGCGGTGTCGCGCAGCGCCCGCCAGAAATCGGCGTACGCGCCGTTCACGGTCAAATAGGCGGCGAGCATGAGGCTACTGAACGCGAGCACACCCAAATAGTAGGGCAATTCAGGATCGCGCCAGTAGGGTTTCGCGGATCTTCGCACCAGCGCCAAATAGTGGGTGGCCCAGTTGAATCCGGCGAGCGTAGCGAATGCGATTGCGATGAGTTCGAGCGTAAGGCTGTGAAAATAGCCGAATGAGGCATCGTGGCTGGAAAAGCCACCGAGCCCCATCACCGAAAAGGCGTGGATCACCGCATCCTCGATCGACATCCCACCGTACCAGAACGCACCCATGCACAGGAGCGTCATCCCCGCGTAGGTGAGCCACAGGCCCTTTGCAGTATCGGCAACGCGCGGTGTGAGCGACTCCTCTTTCAACGGCGTGGGGGATTCGGCCTGAAAAACCTGCCGCCCCCCGATCCCCAGCAAAGGGAGAATCGCTACCGCCAAAACGACCACCCCCATTCCGCCCACCCAATGGAGGAACGCGCGCCAGAGGTTGAGGGAAAAGGGGAAATCGTCCAAACCGGAATAGACCGTGGCGCCGGTCGTTGTCAGCCCCGAGACCGCTTCGAAATAGGCGCGCACGTAGCCGAGTTCGGGGCGGTAGAGGTAGAGCGGGATCGCCGCGAAGAGCGGTGAGACTACCCACGTGAGCGCGACGATCAGAAAGCCATCGGCGGGACGGAGCGCGCGCCGATACCGCCGCGTCGCAGCCCAGAGAAGTGCCCCAGCAGCGAACGCCGCTGCCATCGCTTCTTCGTAGAGCGTGTGGCTGCCGTCGGCGCGCCACAGCGACGCCGCGGTGGGAACCAAAAAGAGCAGGGAAAAGAGCATGAGAATGTACGCGTACGCATGGAGCGCCGGAACCCAGGGTCGCATCGTCGCCGCTCCGCCGATTCAGAAAAAGCCGAACCCGACGGCGAAAAGCTTTTCGATCTCACGCACGCGCCGCCGTTGCGTACAAAAGAGGATCACGTGATCCCCCTCTTCGATCACCGTGTCGTGGTGGGCCATCACCACCCGTTTCTGTTTGCGCGCTGGGCTTGCCGCTTCCTCGTCCGCTACCGTCTCTTCGCGAACGATCGCTGCGACCGTCACCCCTGGTGGCCAGCGAATTTGGTCGATCCGCCGCCCCACCACTTTCGACGTCTGCGCGTTGCCATGAACGACGATTTCGATCGCCTCCGCGGCACCGCGCCGTAAGCGGTGGACTGCGGCCACGTCACCGCGCCGCACGTGTTTCAAGAGGGCCCCGATCGTCACCAACGCCGGTGAAATCGCGATGTCGATCGTTTCGCCTTGCACCAGATCGACGTACGCGGAGCGGTTGATGATCGCCAACGTCTTTTTCGCGCCCAACCGTTTGGCGAGCGCAGCCCCCATGATGTTGTTTTCGTCGTCGTTGGTCACCGCAAGGAAGTGATCGACCTCTTCGATCCCTTCGCGGTCGAGCAGATGTTCGTCGGTGGCGTCACCTGCGAGCACCAGGGTATCGGTGAGCTCGACAGCCAGCTGCTGCGCGCGCTGCTTGTTATATTCGATCAATTTCACGCGGTAGTCGCGTTCGAGCATTTTCGCGAGCCGCATTCCGATATTGCCGCCCCCTGCGATCATCACGCGCGATCCGCGCCGCTCTGCGGGCCGCAGTTCACGAAGCAGTGCCGGAATTTGCCCTGCGCTTGCCAGAAAAAAGAGTTCGTCGCCGGGGTGGATCACCGTATCCCCTTCCGGAATGATCGGCACCCCGTGGCGGTAGATCGCAGCGACCCGCATTTCGACGTTGGGGAGGTGATAGCGCAACGCTTTGATCGGGTGGCCAACGAGCTTTCCGCCCCGTTCGGCACGCACCGCGGCAAGCTGGACGGCGCCGTTCGCAAAATCGAGCAGTTGCAGCACCCCTGGGTGGTTCACCAGGCGGACGATGTATTCGCAGACGATCTGTTCGGGGCAGATCGCGAAATCGACCGCAAAAGCCTCTTCGCCCAGGAGTTCTTGGAACGCGGTGTAGTCGGCGGCGCGCACTCGGACGATACTGCGCGGCACGTTGAAGAGCCGTTTTGCGATCAGAGACGCACAGAGGTTGGTCTGATCCGATTGCGTCACCGCGACGAGCAGATCGCAATCGCGCGCGCCCGCCTGTTCCAGCAGACGGGGGGACGCGGCGTTCCCGACCAAAGTGCGCATCTCGATGCGGTTTGCGACCTCCGCCAAGCGGCTGGCGTCGACGTCGATCATCGTGATGTCGTTCTCTTCGCTCGCCAGATGCTCCGCCACCGAGCTGCCGACCTGACCGGCCCCCAAGATGATCACGTTCACGCGTCGTCCTCCTCTTTCCGGCGCAGCGAGAGGCCCAACTGGCGGAGCTTGCGGTAGAAGTGGGTGCGCTCCAATCCCGCCAGATCCGCGAGCCGCTGCACGGGGAGATCGGTGCGCGCCAACAACCGTTCCAGGTAGAGCCGCTCGAACGCTTCCCGGGCCTCCTTGAGTGGCAGTGCAAAGAGCGTACTCACGTTCTCCGGTTGGTTTCGCTGAAGCGCCCTTTCGATCGCTGCAGGATCGAGTCGATCTTCGGTGGCCAACGGCAAGAGCGCCTGGGTCCATGCGTCGAGTGTCCATTCGGCATCGAGCGCGATCCGTTCGATCGTCCGTTTCGCCTCCTCTGGCCATGCCAACGGTTGCCCCAGTTCGGCTTCCAAGGCCTCCTGGACGAGCGTACCGAGCGCGATCGACTCGTCCCGTTTGGGTACGACGATGGGGTCTTCCCATACCCGCGCCAATTTTTCACCGACCAAGGGACGCCACTGAGCGAAAGCGTCCCACGCGCGAATCGCCGCGATCAGCCGCACCTGATGGACCGCTGCGTACTGATAGAGGAACGACAGGTTTTTCGCGAGCATCCGGTTTGCGCGTTCACCCAAATTCGCGAAAACCAGATGGCTGCGCCACTGCTTCACCTGGTCCACCGAGAGCGGTGGGGTTTCCGTCGTCAACCATACGGTGTGCTGCCCTTCTCCGAGGTGGCGCAACAGCCACTGCTCGTAAAACGGTTCGGGAAAATAAAGGAGTGCTGCGTGGTCGTGCTGTAATTTCGCGTTGAGTGCGTCGATCACCGGAGCGAGCGGGCGCGGCACCCGCGTTACCGTGAGTGGGGTTTCTGCTTTCGGTTGCGCCCGATAGCGGTCGATCGCTTTTTTCAGCACATCGAGCAGCTTTTGCATCGAAATCGGTTTTTCCAGAAAGCCGTACGCACCGTGGTGTGTTGCCTCGACCGCGGTCTCGATCGTGGCATGTCCGGAGATCATGATCACGGGGGGCAGCGCGCTTCCCATTTCGCTCTGCCATTGTTTCAACAGGGTAATCCCGTCACAATCGGGCATCCAGATATCGAGCAATATCGCCTCAGGAGCGAATTCCGCCAGTTTCTGCTGCCCTTCCGAACCATTTGCGGCCGTTGCGACGCGATAGCCTTCGTCTTCCAGGATCTCGCTCAGCCAGTCGCGGATCCCCACTTCGTCATCGACGATCAGAACTTTTGCCATCGTCTCCTTCCTCACGGTCGGCTGCGGCAAATGTCAGACGTACTTCTGCACCCTTGCCATCCACCGGTGTCGTCAGCACGATCGCCGCATGGTGATCGTCGACGATCTTCTTGACTACTGCCAAGCCCAACCCAGTCCCTTTGCGCTTCGTGGTGTAGTAGGGTTCGAACGCTTTTTGCTGATACCCTTCGGGAAAACCGATCCCGTTGTCCTGAACGCTCAGTTCGATGCGATCATTCTGACGCACCAAGCGGACAACGATTCTCGGGTCGGCGATCCCCTCCAGAGCGTCTTGCGCGTTTTGCAGAAGGTTGTGCAGCACCTGCCGCAGCTGCCTGGGATCCCCTTCGATCGCCCACGGTCCTTCGCCTTCTACGACGCATTCGACGGGGATCCCGCCCTCTTCGTAGAACACCAAAAGCGACCGGATGAGTTCGGCAAGATCGACACGCGTTTTTTTTGCGTTCGGCATTTTCGCATAATCGCGAAACGCATTGACCATTTCGGTCATCGCTTCCACTTGGTCGATCACCGTTGTCGTGGCGCGCTCAAGGAGCTGGCGCTCTTTCTCGGGCAATTTCTCGGCCAATTTGTACCGTAGCCGTTCCGCCGCAAGACGAATCGGCGTCAAGGGGTTTTTGATCTCGTGCGCGAGCCGCCGCGCGATTTCGCCCCACGCCGCAAGGCGTTGTGCAAGGACGACGTCTGTGACGTCGTCGATCACCACAACCCATCCGCTGGTGGCCTCTGTGAGCGGTGCCACATGAACCACGAAGGTTTTGCCCTTATCCTCGTCGACCCATTCGAAGGTAACTGGGCCGCTCGCAACCGCCATAACTGCCTGTAAGCGGTCGCGCAATGCCGGATTTCCGCGCCAAGCATCGTTGGCGTTGAGCGGGGTCGTGCTTTCGTCCCCGAGCAGCGCTTTCGCGGCCGCGTTTGCGAGCACCAAATGGTGGGTTTCATCGAAGACCAGCACTGCAGTGGTCAAATGGGCGAGCACGGTTTCCAGATAAGCGCGGGCGGCTTCCACCTCGGCATGCGCCCGTGCTTGTTCGGCTTGCGCTTTTGCCAATTGTTCGCTCATGCGATCGAACGAGCGGACGACCCAACCCAACTCGTCTTGGCTGGAAATGCGATCCGCCACGGGGAGGTAACGTCCCTCTGCCAGCGCCCGCGTGCCTTCTTCCAGCGCGAGCAAAGGTGTGATGAAACGGCGCGAAATCTGCAGCGCGATCATCGCGGCGGCAATCCACGCGGTTACCACCGCAACGGAGAGGATCACCAAATAGAGCCGTTGCAACGCCTCGCGACCGTGCGTGATCTGCGCGTATTCGCTTCGTGCCTCCGTGACTTCGTCGATCGCAGTGCGAATCGACGTGGGCACCCGGCGCAGTAACACCATAAAGGCGCTCTCTTGTTCGATCGTTTGCGGGATCCACACCACGACCCTTACCCAAGAACTCTCCTCGGTTTCGACGACGCGATGGCTGGTTTCTTGCAGTTTCGCCAATTGCCATTCGGCTGGAGTGCCCGCTTCTTGCTGCACCCATTGTGGATCTTCGCCAGCAAAACCTTGGACGACCCCTTTACCCGTCAAAATCAGTAAGCCATCGAGCCCCATCTTTTGCCGCCACTGCTCCAAAGTCGCGCCTTGGATGCTGTGCGCGTTTGCGACCCATTCGCTCTGGAGCCATTGCGCCTCTGCCAATAGACGCGCCACTTGGGTATCGATCGCGTGCCGGGCAAGCTGCCCAGCGGCATCTAGGGCACGCTCCACCCGGACGTCGAACCACGCGTCGATCGCGCGCACGACGAAAAAGACCGTGACGCCGTACAAGACCAAGGTAGGGAAAAGCGCCATCATGAGCAGGATGCCCGTGAGTTTTGCACGCAGTCGCGAGCCAAACCGACCCATGCGAACCTGGCGCCACAGATGGACCCCCTGCCGGAGTGCAATCGTCAATAACGCGGCGACCGCGATCGCCGCAAGCCCGAGCAAATAGGGAAACGCTTGAGCGAACAGAACCGTTTCCAAACTGGCCGAAGCGGCCAGCAGGATGACGAAGATCGCCGCGGCAAACCCGACCGCAACGCGCACACTATTTACGCCCAGGGTCGCCATCGGTACGGGGTTCCCGCCCAATCGATGCGATCACGGCTTTCCGTACTGGGAAGCCGTAACACCGGCCCGAGCTCCCGTTCGTCAACCGAAACCGTGACTTCGGCTTCGAGTTCCGGATTCGGTGTCAAGCGATCGCGTTCCAACAGGCGCCAACCGCGCAGGGTGGTCACCGGTGCGATCGCATCATGCCAACTGCCCTGCGCAACGACGCTGCCGTTGTGTTGCAGCCACCAGATGCGCGTTCCAGGTCGGTATTGCAGTTGAAAAGTCCACCGTTTCCCCCAAATAACCTGATCCGTCCACCACCATCGTACCTGAAGCAGGCGGAACGTGATCGCAAAAGGAAACTTCACCCCTTTTTCCAACAGCGACCGCCAAATTGCGGGTAACTCTGCCCACGTGAGTTTGGCATCGAGCACCCACCAACCTTCGGCTTCGCGTAGCGCCGCGTGCGTGATCGTCACGAATTTTTGCTCGTTTTCGGGTTGGGCTGCGAGCGTGCGCCTGCCGGTTTGCAGCCACAAACTCCCTGCGCCACCGATGAGCGCCGCCACGACACGCCGGCGCTTACGATTCGGCAACCTTCTCGATACGCGCATAGTAAAAGCCATCGTGCTGCTCGGTGGGCAAATAGTACCCGTCAACCCCTTCGGTGGGAACCCGCTTAGCGTCGTTGTGGTTGTTCAGAAACTTTGCAATGACCCTTTCGTTTTCTTCGGCGAACACGGAACAGGTGACATAGAGCAGTCGGCCTCCGGGTCGGAGCAAAGGCCACAGTGCAGTCAGAAGTGCTTGCTGCACCGTGCGGAACGTCTCGAGATCGCTTACCCGCCGTAACCATTTGATATCGGGATGGCGGCGCACGACACCCGAACCGGAACACGGCGCATCGAGCAATATCGCGTCGAACGGTCGCCCGTCCCACCATGCGTGCGGTTCGCGGGCATCGCCCACGACCGCTTGTGCGCGCTCACTCAATTCCGGAAAGCGCGCGAGCATCGCGCGGTACCGGTTTTTCTCTTTTTCGACTAGGGTCAAATCGATCGCCGCGCTGTCGAGCAGGTGGAGCGCTTTTCCGCCTGGCGCCGCGCACGCGTCCAACACCCGTTCCCCTGGGCGTACCGCCAATAACGGTGCCGCCCATTGCGCTCCGATATCCTGGATCACCACCTCGTTCCGCACCGGTTCGGGCAGTTTCGTTTCCGCAACGGGTTCTGGCAACCAAATCGCGCCGGGTAACGGATCAAACGGTTCCGCTGCGATCCCCGCTTCCCGCAGTCGTGCGATAACCTCCCTCCGTTTTTCGCTGCTACGGACGCGCAATCCCATCGGCGGATGGGTATTTCCCTGATGCAACACCGTCTGCCAGGCACTTGGGTGGGCAAATTGGATTTTTTCGACCCACCATCGAGGGTGCCGCCAATGCGCCGCGATTGCCTGATCGCTCCGTGCACCCCAAGCTTCGGGTGCCCACTGGGCGCGCTCGCGATCATAGCGCCTGAGGAGTGCATTCACGAAGCCTGCGGCGGCGGTGCGTCGTTTTTTTGCAACCGCAACCGCTTCATGGATCAGCGCATGAACCGGCACACGACCTTTGCGCAATTCGGTGAGCGCAACCAAGAGAAGTGGCCGCACAGTGCGATCGATAGGTCTGCGACTCAATGCCGCCAGTACGGCATCGCCCCAGCCGTAATCACGCAAGGTACTCCACGCAAAATCCTGTACCCTCGCCCATCCTGGGGCCTGAGGGTTGTGCGCGACCATCCGTTGCCACGCCGCGGTGGCACTTTCCCCTCGGATCACGGCGGCGACGATCGCGCTCGCACAATCGAGCGCACCCGCGAGCGTTTCTGGTGCAGCATAATGGCCCGCTGAGTGCGCCTTGTGTTTCACGTGAAACCTTTCTAGGCGATCAAGTCACGAACATATCGGGGCAAAATTCCCCGCGCACGATAATTTTCCCCATCGAGATAGCGCAGGTCCGTAATCCCCCGTGTTGTGATCCGCTCATCGATCCGTTCCGGCGTCATCACCGCACAATCGGTTCCGTTCGATGCCGCGGCAATTCCCCAGAGCGCGCCGTAGAGCGGAATGTAGTGGAAATGGGGATAGACATAACGAAAGACCCGCCGCAAACGGGCCACCAAAGTTTTAATACGCTCTGGCAAATGATCGGGCGAACCGATGTGCAACGACAATAAGCCGTTCTCTCCCAAAAGTAGGGCGCACTGCTGGAAAAAGGGTTCCTGGTAAAGTGCTTCGGCCGGTCCCACCGGGTCGGTGAGATCGAGCACGATCAGATCGTAATCGCGTCGGCCGGATTGGGCCGCTTCCGCAACGAACTGCAACCCATCTTCGATCCGAACCGATACTTTGGGATGATCGAGTGCGCCACGATGGATCGCGTGAAAATACTTTTTCGCCAATTCGATGACTTTTTCATCGAGCTCGACCAGATCGATCGCTTCTATCGAGGGGTATTTCAAAAGCTCCTCGGCAGACCCGCCATCCCCACCGCCGATGATCAATGCGCGACGCGGTTCCGGATGCGCCAATGCCGGTATGTGGATGAGGTTTTCGTGGTAGATGAACTCGTCGGCTTCAGAGGTCATCGCACATCCGTCCAAGCGGAACATGCGGCCATAGAGCGGAGAGATGCCGACTTCAAAGGATTGGTAGCGACTTTGGCCAGATTCGATCAATTCCAGATCGTAATAGTAGCCGGTGACATCGGATAACTTTTCCCAAAACCGTTGCAATGCCATCTACACACCCTCCGTCGGCGGCATTTCGATGTGTCCCCGAACCACACGATGCCCAACGGTCTCAACCGGCGCAAAGACTTCGATCAAACGGTCATAAACCGCCTTTGCAAGCGCTGAATTGTCACGCGAATAATTGCACACATAAACATCCAGGGTGACATTGCGATCTTCCGGCCAGGTATGAATCGCCAAATGCGATTCCGCCAGAACCACCGTTCCGGTCACTCCGGCCGGCTCTCCATTGTCGTAGGTAAACTGGAAGAAATAGTCGCCGAGTACCGTAAGCCCTGCCTCTTTACACGCATCGACACACAGCGTTTGCAACTGAGTCCGTTCTTTGAGGAGCGCGAGATCACAACGGCAACCATAGAGGTCGGCGATCAGATGAAGTCCATTCATCGCAAGTCCCCCATCCGGATAAAATGAAACTTGCTATTGTATCACCCATTCAAACAACAAGCGCAGAATCGTCAATGAAACCACGATCAAAAAGAGTCGCCGCAACCACAACGCCCCGAAGCGAAAGGCAAACCAAGTGCCAAAAAATGACCCAGCCACGTTACACAGTGCCATCCAGATCCCCAGCAGCCAAATGGGTTGCGCCTGCCAGGAAAAAAACGCAATTGCCGCGAGGTTTGTCGATACGTTGCCGATCTTTGCCAGTGCGGAAGCTTGGACGAAATCGAAGCGGAGAAAACGAATAAACGCAAAGATCAAAAAACTCCCTGTCCCCGGGCCAAGAAAACCATCGTACGCGCCAATTACCGCAGACCAGCCGAATGCATACCAGCGCTCACGCGTCGTCAAAGGATGCGCCCGCGCTACCAACCCCATCTCTTTGCGCAGCAGGGTGTAGACCGTCACCGCGATGAGCAAAAAAAGGACGATCGGCTTGACCCATGCCTGAGGAAGCAGCGTCACGGCGGAAGCGCCTAACACAGACCCTACCGCCGCTGCGATCACGACACCGGTAAGGAGCGTCACCGGGATCGCAACACGCCGCAAATAGCGAAATGCGGCAACCGAGGTACCGAAAACCGACGCGATTTTGTTGGTTCCAAAAAGATTGGGGAGGGGTTGATTGGGAAATCCCAGTAGGAGCGCCGGAACCTGGATCAGACCGCCGCCGCCGACCGCGGCATCGATGCTCCCAGCAGCGAATGCGGCGACCCCCATCGCAAGCCACGTGAGCCAATCCCACGCATCCAATTCGATCCCTCACTTCCCGATGCAAAATTGCGAAAAGATCACACCCAGAAGCGCGTCGGCGTCGATACGTCCGGTAATTTCCCCCAGCGCATCGTGCGCCAAGCGGAGCTCCTCCGCCAAAAACTCCCATTGGACGAGCATGGAAAGCGCCTGCGCCAAATGGTGGTCGGCTCGGCGCAACGCCTCTAAATGCCGTTCGCGTGCCAGCCAAACCGATTCCTCGACACCGCGAAATCCTACCCGATCGCGAATGGTGGCGCGCAAACGGTCCAACCCCGATCCCGTCTTGGCCGAGATCCACACCGCAGTCTCAGCGACACGTTCCGGGAACCGATCCGCTTTGTTCCACACCTCGAGGATCGCTTGCGGCGCAATGCCGCGTTCCTGCAACGCCTCGGCCAACGCGCGGTCGTCGATATCGGGTGCGCGAATCCATAAGATCAGATCGGCGCCTGCGATTGCCTGCCAACTGCGCTCGACCCCGATCCGTTCTACCGGATCGTCGGTTTCTCGGACGCCCGCGGTATCCAGGAGATGGACCAGAAGGCCGTCGAGATCGATCGATTCCCGGATCACATCCCGCGTCGTTCCCGGTATCTCCGTGACGATCGCCCGCTCCTCACCAACGAGCGCGTTGAGCAACGACGACTTGCCGACGTTCGGCGCTCCGACGACCGCCACCCGGACACCGTGACGCAGCAGCAAACCTTGGCGGCCTACTTCGAGCCAATGGGCGAGCGCTTGCCGTACCGCTGTGATCCGCGCCGCGACATCCCCTTCGGCGATGAAATCGATCGCTTCGTCGACGAAATCGATCGCCGCTTCCACCCAGACTCGGAGTTCGGTCAGTTGACGATCGAGCGCCGCGACCGCGTGCGAAAAAGCCCCCTGCAACCCTTGCGCAGCAGCACGCGCCGCTGCGCGATGCGTCGCGTCGATCAAATCGGCGATCGATTCGGCTTGCGCCAGATCGATTTTGCCATTGAGAAAAGCGCGTTCGCTGAATTCGCCAGGCCGCGCCAACCGCGCACCCAACGACAAAACACGGGAAAGCACCGCATCGACGACGACCGGCCCCCCGTGACCGTGGATCTCCACCACCGATTCGCCGGTAAATGAATTCGGTTCGGGAAAAAAGAGCAGCAGCCCATCGTCGAGCAGCGACCCATCCTGATCGGTGAGCCATGCGCGAACCGGGCGGCGCGCGGGCAATTCGGTTTTTCCTGCCAGCACACACCCGATGCGATGCGCGTCGGGCCCCGAGATGCGGATGATCGCCACCGCACCGCGGCCCGGTGGCGTCGCAACTGCTGCGATCGTATCGGAAACGGGTTTCACGTGAAACCTAATCGTTGGCCGCTTTGATCGCTTTGTGGCCTAACCCCATCCGCTCCAGCTGGCGGTTGATCCACCACTGTTGCGCAATCGAAAGCAGGTTGTTGGTCAACCAGTAGAGCACCAACCCGGACGGGAACCAGAGGAACATGAAAGTAAAGACGATCGGCATCCCCATCATCAATTTCGCCTGTAACGGATCTGCCGGTTGCGGGTTGAGCCGCATTTGGATGAACATCGTCGCTCCCATCAAGAGCGGCAGAATAAAGTAGGGGTCGCGCGAAGAGAGGTCGGTCACCCACCCGAGCCACGGCGCGTGACGCATCTCGACACTGGCGAGCAGTACCCAATAGAGCGCGATGAACACCGGAATCTGGACCAAGATCGGCAAGCAGCCACCCAATGGGTTGATTTTCTCCTCTTGATAGAGGCGCATCATCTCCTGCTGCAGCCGAACCTTGTCGTCCCCATACGCCTCCTTGATCTTCTGCAACCGCGGCATCACCAACCGCATCTTGGCCATCGACCGATAACTCGCTGCGGACAGGGGATAGAAGAGGGCCTTGATCAGTACCGTCACCAGGATGATCGCCCACCCCCAGTTGCCCGTAAGACCGTGTAGCCACGACAATACCCAGAAAAGGGGCGCAGCAATGAACGTCAACCAGCCGTAATCGACCACCAGATCGAAACCGGGCGCGATGCTTCCCAACACCTTCTGATCCTGCGGCCCGGCATAGAGCCGGGTCGAAGTGGTACCGTCCCCGGTCAAGAGCACACCGGCTTGATAGAGTCCATTCGATAGGCGGCGGAGATAGTATTCCCGTGCGACACCCTCGGGCGGTAACCAAGCGGCGACGAAATAGTGCTGGATCATCGCGAGCCACCCATCCTGCGCTTGGCTCGGATATTCCGCTTTGCCTTCCGCGATCGCTTTGAAATCGATCTTCCGGTACTTCGTCGCTTCGGTATAGATCGCGGGACCCGTATACGTATGTACGCCGAAAACTTGCTGCTCTTCGGCGGGTTTATCGTCACGCAAGAAGTGATAGTAGGTGGTCAGAGGGCCGCCACCGTCGATCTCGTGACGGACGTCGATCAAATAGGAGCCACGCGCGAAGCGCAAAATCTTCCGAACCGTGCGCCCGTCGGCAGTCGAAGCAGTCAATGTCACGGTCAAAGCCGATTGCCCCTCCTGCAAATGCATCGCTTCAGCGGGCAATTGCCAACGGCTGTGGTGGTTGGGCATCCCATCCCCCACCACGCCGGACTGCACCCGATAAGTATGCTTCAGACGGCCATCCTCGAAGAGGATGAACGGTTGATCTTGGCGTTCACGATCGCGGTGGTCTTTCAGCGCCAGAAAAACGATATCTCCACCTTGCTCCGAAATCTCGACCAGATAGCGATCGGTCTCCACCCGCAAGGTTTTGGCAGGGAGTGCATCAGAAGAACGTAGCGCTTTGGCATCGCTTGCGATCTGCTGCGACTCGGTAACCGGCACCTCGTCACGGGTCGCGGAAGGCGACGCTGCCGGTGACGCAGCAGGAGCAGGCGGGGGCACCGGGATGTTTTGACGCACCCACCCTTCCCACAGCATGAACAAAGAAAAAAGAAACACCACCAACAAAATCAAACGCCGTTGTTCCATCGTGCAGCTTTCCTTTCGTTACGGGACCGGATCCTCACCGCCGGGATGCCACGGGTGGCAGCGGCCCACACGTTTCACACCCAACCACAACCCGCGCACCACACCATGACGCTCGACCGCTTCGATGAGATATTGCGAACAGGTGGGTGTAAAGCGGCAATTTTGCCCCAACCAGGGGCTGATGAGGTACTGGTAACCACGCACCAACACGACCAACACCCGCGCAAGCGGATTCATCGACGCAAACCCTTATCCACGGGAATCGACCGTACAGGGGCGTGCCGCGGGTTCCGAGTGCAGCAACCGCATCAGCAAGCGCGCGAACAACACCTCGAGTTCCGCACGCAACATCCGCCGCGTCGCGTCATGGGTAGGCCGCGTCACACGAACCACCAGATCGACCCCGACCGATCGACCCGGCCACACACGGAAAATTTCCCGAATTTGCCGCTTCAACCAATTACGACGGACCGCTCGCTTCGCCACGCGCTTTGCCACCACCAAGCCCAGACGGGCATGTGGCAAACCGTTTTCCCGCCAATGCACACAAAAAAACCGTCCGCACAATTTCTGCCGCGCAGCGAAGACCGCGGCAAAGTGGGACGGTTTCGTCAGACGCGCGGCACGCGGAAAACGCGCGCCTGGCGCACTCATACGGCGAGGCGCTTACGCCCTTTGGCGCGGCGGGCGCGGATCACGGAACGACCGCCGCGGCTTCGCATCCGGACCAGAAAACCATGGGTCCGCTTACGGCGAACTTTGGAAGGTTGATAGGTGCGCTTCATCTTCTTTCCCCGAGACCGATCAAAATCGCGAATTATACCAGGAAAACAAAAACCAAGGAGCGCTACCGCACGCGAACCACGCTACACTACGCCAAGATCAACGATACGCGTGATAGACCTCTGCTTCGCCATTGCGCTGGATCAAAAGGACGTCGTAAGGGTCCTTGCGTCCCTCATACGCCGGACCATCCATCCCCGGAGAACCGATCACCATCCCCGGAACCGCCAAACCCAGCGCGTTCGGCTTCTCCGCGAGCAGCCGTTTGACGTCGGCAGCAGGAACATGGCCCTCGATCACATAACCCTGAACGACGGCGGTGTGACACGAACCATAACGCATGGGCATACCGAGACGACTCCGAACCTCACTATTGCCCACTTCGAACGTTTGAACCTGGAACCCGTTGGCCTGCATATGGGCAATCCACTCTTTGCAGCAACCGCAATACGGGCTTTTCCACACCTTGACGAGCGGCGACTCCTCAGCAAACTCTTTCCCGGAAGCGAAAGAAGAAGTAGCAAGAAAGGAAAGCGCCAAACCCATAAAGACACGCCGTATCATCATCGGTCTCCTTGACGACTGGTCAAAATTCGATATTGATTCTCATTGAGATCCGGCAACCGTTTGAGGAAAGCCACCATGTTCCAAATCCGTTCGTCATCGTGCGTTTTTCCCCACGCTGGCATACCAGATGCCTTGATTCCGTGTTTGATGATCCAAAAATCCCGTCGCGCTGCTGCTTCCTCGCTCAGACCCTGCAAGGTTGCTCGGGGTTCCGTCAATTTGGGAGGGGTTGGATAGAGTCCCAACGTGAAGTCGCTTTCCGCGATACCAGGCGCAAGGTGACAACCGACACACATCGCATCGTAATCGGCTCCTCCCGCCAGCAACCGCTGGGGTGCATCGAGATCCTTGGGTACCTCGATCGTACGTGAAGCCTGTGCGATCGAGCGTTCCCGCACCCACTCCAGCAGGTGGTAGAGCCACTGAGCATGGGGCTCATCGGCCGCCACCGATACCCTGCCAGAGTAGAGCACCCACACTACCACCGCGACCAAAACGACCAGAGCGGAACCAAACCCAAGCAAGCAACGCTTCATCGCCCTTTCCTTACTGATGGTGATTGGATTTCATTTCGCCGCTACCGTGGCCCATCATCCCATTTTGCGGCATCGCTCCTTGCATCCCATGCGGCATCATCATCTCCCTATGCTCCTCTTTCATCATCTCCGCACAACGTGCGATCATCGCCTGCACCACTGGGTCGTCACGGTCACTCCCGGAGTGCATTTGCTGCATCATCGAACAATCCGGCTTTTCCCGGTCGGTGACTGCGTGATGCTGGCTCGGATCATGCGCGTAAACAAGCGCAGCACTGAGGGACAAAACCGCAACGGTGACAAACTTTTTCATTACAAACATCATCGACTCCTTTTACCCACACTCAAAACCAAACACGAAGACCGGCAACGAAACGCGTCTGCCGCGTATCCAACCCTTCCCGACGTGCAAAACTGGCCGTCTTGCCATATTTCCCCGCCCATTCGATCCCAATATAGGGCGCGAATTGGCGATTGAACTCGTAACGGAGGCGAATCCCGACCACGAGATCGGACAATCCGCTCCCTATTCCCCGGTTTTCCTCCGTTTCGCCATAAACGTTGGCTTCCAGCCGAGGTTGCACAATCCAACGTTGCGTCACAAGCAGTTCGTACTCACTCGAAAGCCGAAGTGAGGTCTGTCCCGAAGTACCTAGGTACGCAGTTGCGTCAACCTCGAACCAATAGGGCGCTAACCCTTGAAAACCGAAAGCGAGCCAAGTCCGGTCAGGCCCCGTGCCGCTGTCCTGCCGCACCCCGAGTTGGCTGTCCCAGTATGCTGAGATCGCATGACCCCAAAGGAGCTCTGTACGTGCCTCCTCCAATTTGCCTTTGGCGACGCCACCTTCGGCCTTGAGGACCAAGCGGTCGTAGGTGCCGCCGAACCAGGCTTGCGCGTCATAGGTGGTCGCGTTCCCCTCCTTCGTGTGAACGCGCTCCAGGCGATCGAGGAGCACGGCGCCGAACGCATGTTCATCGGACAGCCGAAGTTGCCGTGGCCCGGGGAGTGCGTAAGGGCCCGACTCCAAAGTCAAGCCATTGGAATACGCGTGCGGATCACGGGCATCGGCGGGGGCGGGGCCCCCCTGCATGTTCATGCTGCCGTGGTCCATGGTGGCGCTCGCGGGCGATTCGGCTCGCGTTGGGGCTGGAGCCGTGCCCGGGTGCCCGGCATGGCCGCCGCCTTCCATCGTTGTTTGCGCCCAGACGGGTGCCGCACCGAGCAACACCAGCGCCGCAGTGAAGAGAGAACAGGGTTTCATGGCGAATCTTCTTTTGATCAGTTTCATGACACGACCACCACGCGAAACATGCCCATGTCCATGTGCAACATCAAGTGGCAGTGCCAAGCCCAGCGCCCCAAGGCGTCGGCAGTCACGAGGAAGCTGACGCGCTGTGCAGGCTGGACGGGCACGGTGTGACGACGCACCAGGAACTGCCCGTCGGGCGTTTCCACCTCGCTCCACAGCCCGTGCAAATGCATCGGGTGCGTCATCATCGTGTCGTTGTGCAGGATGACGCGCACCCGCTCGCCGTACTTCAGATGCACCGGCGTGCTCTTGCCGAACTCGAGGCCGTCGAGCGACCAGGTATAGCGCTCCATGTTGCCGGTGAGGTGCAGCTCGATCTCGCGCTCGGCCCCGCGAGGATCGAGAGGGCCGCCGATCGTTTTGAGGTCGGCCAGCGTCAGCACGCGCCGGCCGTTGTTGCGCAGACCAATGCCTGGATCGTCGAGATTGGTGCGCGGCGTATCCACCCGCATATCCGTGCTTGGACCGTATTCCGTGCGCGCGTGACGGACCGTGGCGCTGGGCTTGGCCAATGCGCCACCGGCCATGCCATGCATCGCGTGGTGACCGTGATCCATGGCCATCGCGCCATGGTTCATGCCGAACATGTTGTGTTTCATGCCAGACATGTCGTGGCCCATCGCCGCATGGTCCATCACGCCCATGGTCGAACCGCCATGCTTCATCACGCTGTGATCCATCGCGCCCATCATGTCGGCCATGGTGAGCCATTCGACAGGGTCGAGTGCAGGAACCGGGGCTTCGAGTCCTTCGCGAACTGCGAGCGTGCCACGGGCAAATCCAGAACGATCCATCGCTTGCGCGAAGATCGTGTAGGCCTCGTCCTTTGGTGTTACCACGACGTCGTAGGTTTCGCCCGGCCCGAAGCGGAACTCATCGACGGTGACGGGCTCGACGTCCTGCCCGTCGCTTTGCACCACCGTCATTTTGAGCCCCGGGATGCGGACGTCGTAGAAGGTGTTGGCCGCGCCGTTGATGAAGCGAAGACGGACGCGTTCGCCAGGGCGGAACAGTCCAGTCCAATTGCCGGCAGGAGTGGCGCCATTCATCAAGTAGGTCAATGTCGCCCCCGAGAGATCGGCGAGATCGGTCGGGTTCATCCGCATCTGGTTCCACATCGCACGCTTCTCGAGCGCACGAGAAAGCCCCATCACGGCAACATCACGGAAGAAGTCAATGACCGTCGGCTGGTGGTAGTTGTAGTAATCGCTCTGCACCCTGAGTTTGGTGAGCACCCGCATCGGGTCTTCGTCGGTCCAGTCGGAGAGCACAACCACATAGTCGCGGTCGGCCCGGATGGGATCGCCTGCGCGCGGCTCGACGATCAGCGCCCCGTACATACCGGTCTGCTCCTGCGTGCCGGAATGCGAGTGGTACCAGTAGGTGCCGGTTTGTTCGAGACTGAACTGGTAGGTGAAGGTTTCGCCCGGGGGGATGCCCGGGAAACTGACCCCAGGCACCCCGTCCATCTGGTAGGGCAGGATGATCCCGTGCCAGTGGATCGAGGTGGCCTCGCGCAGGCGGTTGGTGACGCGGATGGTGACCGTGTCGCCTTCCCGAAGTTTGAGCGTTGGCGCCGGGATGGAGCCGTTGATCGTGGTCGCCATCCTTGGCCTGCCGGTGAAGTTGACCGGCGACTCGGCAACCACCAGGTCGATGTTCGTGCCGCTGAGCACGGGCGCCAAACCCGTGCGCGTCTCGGTCACTCCTTGCGCCGTGGCTCGCCCCCACGGTGATAGGCTTGCGATCACACCCCCCGCGACCAGACCACCGACGAAACGCCGCCGCCCCGCGTTCGGCAATGCGAGCGCGACTTGCGGGAACCGATCTCGATCGTTTCTCATCCAATCCTCCGCTTTATGGCAAAAGGGAAAAGGCAACGCGATCGTAATCGTTCGCTCCTTGCGCGCACGTGACAGGAAGATGACAAAATGGTCAGAAAACTCCTTTTGATCGAAGACGAACCCAAAACCGGCGCCTATCTCAAAAAAGGGCTGCACGAAGCTGGCTACAATGTGGAATGGGTACAAGACGGCATCGATGGCCTTCATTTGGCTCGCGAAATCCCTTTCGATCTCATCATCCTCGACGTGATGCTCCCTGGCCTCGACGGTTGGCAAGTGCTGGCCAGACTTCGGTCAGAAGGGATCACCACCCCAACGCTCTACCTCACGGCACGAGACCGGGTCGAAGATCGGGTCAAAGGGTTGGAAATGGGCGCTGACGACTACCTCGTCAAACCGTTTTCGTTCGCCGAATTGCTCGCCCGTGTCCGAACGATCCTCAGACGGGGCGGTCAGAGCCTTTCCTCCACGATTTTGCGCGCTGCGGACCTGGAACTCGATCTGTTGCGCCGTCGCGTGTGCCGCGGAGGGGAGACCATCGCGCTCACCGCAAAGGAGTTCGCTTTGCTCGAACTGCTCCTGCGTCGGCAGGGAGAGGTTCTACCGCGCTCACTGATCGCGTCGCAAGTTTGGGAAATCGACTTTGAATGCGACAGCAACGTGATCGAAGTTGCGATCCGACGGCTGCGTCAAAAGATCGACGAGGGGCGCACGCCGAAATTGATTCACACCGTTCGCGGGATGGGTTACGTCTTGGAAGCGCGATAGGCGAGACAGATCGTGAAAATTCGCCGATCGCTCACCGCCAAACTCGTCTTGCTCTTTGCACTCATCACGATCAGCGCGATTTTCGGACTGGCGGGTTTGGTCACGCTTCTGAGCGACGAACATTTCGTCCGTCTCGATCAACAAACCCTCAACGACAAACGGGCGTTGATCTTGGAGCTCTTGCAGCGCGCCAACTCGACCGACGACGCGCTGTGGTTACTCCAAGAGGCACTGAATCACCACCCTGGACTGGTGGTCGCAGTCAGAACCGAAAACGGCAGACTCCTCTTCGCCAACAACCGCCAGTTCTCATGGGATCAAACCGTGACCAAAGACAGGAAAGGGTGGGAAGAGTGGCACAGCGCGGGAAAAATTTATCGCGCTTTCTCATTCACCGTTTCGCCCCACTTTGCACCGAACACCGCATGGACCATCCAGATCGCGGTCGATACCGAGACCCACACCCGGTTTTTGCAGACGTTTCATCAGCAAATCCTCTTCTATGCGTTGCTCGCCAGCGCCCTTTCCGTCGGAATCGGTTGGTGGGTCGTCTATCGCGGTTTGGCTTCGTTACGGACGATTCGCCAGCACGCCACGATGATCTCCCAAAACCATCTCGATCGGCGGCTCGATGATTCTGCGATGCCTGAGGAGATCGCAACGGTTGCCCAAGAGCTCAATCGCATGCTCGATCGGCTGCAAACTGCGTTCGTTCGCCTCGAAACGTTCTCTGCCCATTTGGCGCACGAAATGCGCACCCCGCTCAGCAACCTCCTCACCCAAACACAGGTTGCGCTGCACAGTGAGCGCGATCCCGAAACCTACCGCGAGATCTTGGCCTCGAATGTCGAAGAGATCGACCGATTGAGCCGAATGGTCAGCGAGATGCTCTATTTGGCCAAACTGGGTTATTCCGAAACGACCCTCGCCAAGGAGCGCTTTCTGCTCGAAATCGAACTGGGCAATTTGGTCGAATTTTTCGAACCCCTTGCCGAAGAGAAAGGAATCAGCTTGATCGTAGCGGGAAAGGGAGCGATCGTGGCCGACCGAATGCAGCTTCGCCGCGCTGTCAGCAACCTGCTCTCCAACGCGATTCGCCACGCCGATCCGGGAACATCGGTTACGCTGGAAATCGGCGAAACGAATGGGCAACGAACCTTGTCCGTCACCAATGTCGGGGAACCGATCGCGCCTGAGCACCTTCCTTATCTTTTCGATCCCTTCTACCGCGTCGCCTCAGAAACCCCGTCCGAATCGATCACCGGATTGGGTTTGGGGTTGGCGATCGTCCGAGCGATCGTCGTCGCGCATGGGGGGTCGATTTCGGTTACGTCGCGGGAGGGCCTGACCCGTTTTCTCCTCACCTTCCCACACTCCGACCCGGACAGGCCGTCACTGCACAACCGCTGTGGATAACTTCTCGCTCATCCCC
>NZ_AP018559.1 GCF_003574215.1 Hydrogenophilus thermoluteolus
TTTTGCTGCGGATTCCGCTCGCATGCCGCAAAAACAGAAAACATGGTCTGATGTTTCACTTATATCATTTTTTCTGTAAAATTTCAATTACGACCGACAACGGAGCCGGTAATGATCATCGGAATGTTGAACCAAAAAGGGGGAGTGGGAAAAACCACCCTGAGTGTCAACCTGGCGGCAAGCCTGGCGCGGACAGGCGCCCGTGTCTTGCTGATCGACGCCGACCCCCAGGGCAGCGCGCTCGACTGGGCCGCTGCGCGACAAGGTGAACCGCTCTTTACAGTGGTGGGGTTTCCCCGGGCCACCGTTCACAAAGAGCTCAACCACTTGGGGCACGGGTACGACCACATCGTGATCGACGGCCCGCCGCGCGTCACCGATCTTGCCCGGTCGGTGATCATGGCCTCAGAAGTCGTCCTCATCCCGGTCCAGCCGTCCCCGTACGATATTTGGGCGGCTGCCGAGGTGGTCTCGCTCATCCAAGAGGCAGCCATCTATAAAGAGGCACTGAAATCGGCGTTCGTGATCAACCGCCGCATTGCCAACACGGTGATCGGGCGCGATGTCAAAGAGGCGCTCGCAGCATACCCCATTCCGGTTTTCGAGACGACGATCACACAACGGGTGGTGTTTGCCGAGGCGGCCGCGCAGGGGCTCTCCGTGCATGAGGCCGACCCCAACGGGGCCGCCACCACCGAAATCGAAGCATTGCGTGACGAATTGCAGAGGTTTGCCCCATGAGCAAGAAAATCACCATCTCACCGAAACCCACCGCAGGTGCCGCCGATTCTTGGGTCAAAAACCGCGAACTCCATAAAGAGCCGATGAAGCGGCTCACCATCGACATTCCCGAAAGCCTGCACCGCAAGATCAAAGCGCAGTGCGCGATGCGGGGCAACAAGATCGTCGATGAGATCCGCGAGCTGCTTTTCGAGAAATACGGAAATCAGTAATTGCGGATTTCGTGGACAGAGCTTCGTCTTGGAATTGCCATCACAGGTTGATTAGCAACGCACTACACGGCAACGATCACCTTTGTGCGCTCGGCTGACCGCGCACAAAGGTGGTCTGTTTCTTCGTTTTCTTCAGTTGCAGCATTTTTCACGAAGACACAGGGCCAGAACCTACCAGTCAAGTAGTTCGGATAGGGGCGACGATTGAAAAACTTAGTCGCATTGTCGTTACATCAGTGACACAAGCTCAACTGGTTGGATCACGGATGATGGCTTTCCTTTTCCAAATTTCTTGTGGTCAATGACTTGACGTCCCGTGCCATTCATGATCTTGGCACCTTCGTAACCATAAAAAGCAAACAAGGAGCGATGACGATGCACGTAAAAATCAACAAAGAGATTGGTAAAGAATACAATGAAACCGAATGGGAGGAATTGAAAATCGACGGAAAACCGATAAACTTCCTTCAAAACCCGTTGATCAAAGGATTCAAAGGAAAGCAAAAGGTCAAGCCAATCACCAACAAAAAATACTGGCGCCTAGAGTTCTTCGGCAACACGGCTTTCAAGACAAACATTTTTGTCACTTTCTTCCCAACGAAGCCAGAAGACAAAAATGCTATTGCAAGGGCAATATGGCAGGATCTCGATCAAAACCAAGAACCAAACGAAGAGCATTACAAAAATGCATCTCAATGGTTGAGAGATTCCAACTCACTCAAACAAAAAGGTTGTGTACCATCCTTTCTGTAAATTCCGTTTAGCGCCTCTGGCAGGAAGTGCGCGGCGCTCGGTCTGACGCCATGACTTCGAGAAAGGAGTATGCCCATCATGGCGATGCGTGTCGAAACCAATCCTTTGGAAATGGCTTATGCTGTGTTGCTCGAACACGGACTGGAGGGTGCCGGCGAGGCTCTGCGCATCCTCGTCAATGAAGCCGCCAAGATCGAACGATCCCAGTTCCTTGGAGCGGCGCCCTATGAACGTAGTGAGCGACGGCGTGACTACGCCAACGGGTACAAACCCAAGACGGTACTCACCCGCCTTGGTGAGCTGACCTTTCAGGTGCCCCAGGTGCGTTGCGGCGACTTCTACCCTTCTGCCCTCGAAAAAGGCACCCGCACCGATCAGGCGGTGCATCTGGCCCTGGCCGAGATGTACGTCCAGGGGGTCTCCACCCGCCGGGTGATCGAGGTACTGCAGCGCCTGCTGGGGCCGGAGATTTCGCTCTCCACCGCCCAGGTGAGCCGTGCCGCCGCCAGGCTCGACGAGGGGCTTGCGGCCTGGCGCGAGCGTCCTCTGGGCGAAGTGCCCTATCTCTTTCTGGATGCCCGTTACGAGAAAGTGCGGCTGGAAGGGCGAATCGTCGATTGTGCCGTCTTGATCGCCGTCGGCGTCGATGCGACGGGCAAACGGCGGGTGCTCGGTTGCACGGTGGCCACGTCGGAAGCCGAGATCAATTGGCGACGTTTCCTGGAATCCCTCCTGGCCAGAGGGTTGCACGGGATCAAGCTCATCATCGCGGATGATCATGCGGGCCTCAAAGCTGCCCGCAAAGCGGTGTTCCCTTCTGTTCCCTGGCAGCGTTGCCAGTTCCATCTGCAGCAAAACGCCGGCCAGTTCGTCACCCGACAGGAGGCGAAAAAGCACGTCGCCGCGACACTGCGCGCGATCTTCAATGCTCCGGACAAGGCAGAAGCCGAGCGGCTTTTGAAAGCCGCCCTGGACACCTGGCGCAAGGAGCATCCGAAACTGGCCGAGTGGGCCGAAACCGCGATTCCTGAATCCCTGACGGTGTTCGACTTCCCCGCTGCGCACCGTATCCGTTTGCGTACCACCAACGGGCTGGAACGCATCAACCGGGAACTGCGACGACGCACCCGGGTGGCCAGCATCTTCCCCAACATGGATTCCTGCCTGCGCCTGGTCTCGGCGCTGCTGGCCGAACTCGACGACGAGTGGATGACCGGCAAGGTCTATCTCAACCTCAACCCGTAACCCCGGCGTCATGACCAACACCACGGAAATTTACAGAAAAAAGGTTGCACAACCAACAAAAAGATTACGAAGAGCGCTCCAACCGCTATATCTGCATTGATGGAATGGGTATTTCTATGATAGGTAAAACATTTGAGAAAAAAACGTTCGAGCGAGCCATCATCCTGCTTTCTCTCGCTGTCGCTTATCGCATTCAAATCGAAAAGCTGATGAACATGCTGAGCGATTGCCAGCCTAACAAAAAAGAGTTGGAGAATCTTGTGCACAATGCACTACTTTTCAATGCCCAATGCTATTTCCGTCACCCAGTTAAAATGGAAAATAGCGAGCTTCCGCTTATTTGGGATGCGATCATCGATCGCTTGCGCATCGAAAACTTCAATAAAGAGCTCATTGAACAAACACAAGTACTTTATCGGATTATATCTGACATGGAATGCGACAAAGAAAACAAGCGTTGGCAATGGATCGGTTTTGCCTTGGGCCTCATTTCTGCATTACAGATATTAACATTATTTTCTGAAGAAACGAGAAGCAATTGGTGGCATACTTTTTATAATTTGCTGATGGGATGATATGTTTTCCTGATTTAAATCGATCAGTCTGATTGATGTTTTTTCATATCCTCGTTTTCTGTCAGATCGAGAGGGGACATAAAAATGGGATTTATCAAATGGTTTTCTTTTTTCAATAATACGTCGAACACGAATAACGACAACACTGGAACCTCATTTGATAACATGGTCGATGAAATTGATTTTTTGTGCAACAACGAAATAAATCCTGCAAATGGCCTTCCGATGGTTGGCGGAGTTGATATTGAAGGAAATCCATATGGCACAGATTTTAGCAGCATGGATAATCTTTTCGACAACGACGATATTTTTAATGAATGGTAGAGCTCCCGTCTGCAACGAAATTTTTTCTTGTCCGACCAGGACGTAGGTGAAGGTTACTCGTCTCCTTCAGGTCGGGATAGGTTTGACGCTTTGGTTAGAAGCCCAGCTTTGTCATCGGTGATGACCGTGCTACCTCGGTAGCGCCAGATGCACCTTGATCGCATCCTCAACGGCCAACATATCCGCCTTGGATAGCACACCAATCCGATTTTTGAGCCGAGACTTGTCTGCGGCCATGATCTGATCGGCCATCGCCTTGCTACTCTGTCCGGCAACCGTCACGACGGCTTCGCCAGGGTACTGTCTTCCGGTGTTGCTGGTCACGGGCACCACCACAACGCGCGACAGATTCCTGTTGGCCGCGTCGTTGCTCACGATCACAGCCGGGCGTGTCTTGCGGATTTCGCTGCCAACCGCCGGGTCGAATTCAACCCACCACACTTCACCGCGTTTCATCGGACATGTCTCTGGCAAGGGCGTTGCACCATTCGATCGCTTCTGCTTCTCGCTCCTGGTCGGCTGCCATCGCCCGGTAGCCTTCATCGAGCGACCTATCCAAGACGTGAGGACGCAGTAAGTCCTCGATGAATTGGCTCATCTTGCGCCGCCCTACCATTCGGTAAAGCCCTTCGTAGACTTCTTCGTCGAGCGTGATCGTCATTTTCCGGTGCATAATCACCTCATCTACACTGAATACGTACAACATTGTAATTGATTACAAAACGTCTGGCAGCACTTGCCCGTTATCAGAAGGATGGGCCGTCGTAGTCGTTGTCAGCGTCGCGGTGACGCTGCGTCTTTATTCGTTCAACCGCTCTAGCGAGTCGATCAAGGTGTTCAGTCGCACGTCGAAGCTGGCCACCTGTTTGCTCCAGTCGATCATACGTGCGTCGAGTTCGTTCAAGCGTTTCGTCAAGTGTTCGACTTGCTGCGCCAAGGCGTCGATTTGCTTGTTTTGCGCGGTCAAGGTTTGCATCAAGAGTCGCTCGAGCTCGGTCATCTTCTGCTTTCTCCTGTTCGACTTTTGCGAGGATCTTTTTCTGGTGTTCGTCGGTGGGGATCACTTCGAGCCCACGGTCGAGCGCGATGCGCATGGCGTGGTAGAGGAACGTGTCGCTGCCTTTGAATTGGATCTGCTGCCATCCTTTTTCGAGCGCACGTTTGACGAGGTTGAACGCGGCTGCTTTGGCGCTCATTTGCTGCGCTTCGATGAGGTCACCGTGGTCGATGAGCATGCCGATCAGCCTGCCATGAAAGTAGATCGGGATCGATATGGGCGCGTGCGGGCTTTCCAGTGGTCGTCCGCGGTCGGGTGGCTCTGTCTGCGGGGTCTGCCGTTTGGGATGACGATGCACCGGGTTCCATGCCGCTCGTTTTTGCTTTTTCGGGTTGGTCGCGATTCGGGTTGGTTTGGGTCGAGGCTCCGGTGTCGGGCAGGGTAGTGGTGTTTCGTCGGGTGGTTCGTGGCGGTCGGTTGGCGCTGGCAAGGGGGTTGTTTCCGCGGGCTCGGGGGGGTGTGCGCCCAGGGTCTTTTGTGCCGCTTTGTCGTTTCGGTAGCGGTTGGCAATGCGCTGGTGGCGCTTGCGTAATAGCTCTTCGTATCGGTTTGCGGCTATCTGGGCTCGCTCGTGGCGTTCTGCCCGGTAGCGTTCCGAGGCTTGTGCGATTTTGTGAGCGTGTCGGTGGTCGATGCGGCAATCGGATTCGTAGTACCAACCTTTCAGCCGCAGGTTTTTTTTGTGGTCGGGGTGGCCAACGCTGAGGAATTTGTCGCTTCGGCGTTCGATACTAAGCCCGAGTTCTTGCAGGGCTTGGATCGTGTTTTCTCGGGTCCAGACGTTTCCTCGGGCGACGTGGGCGGCAGCAAGTTGGGTGATGTGGTCGTCGATCACGGCCAGGAGCGATTTTCTGTCTTTGGTCTGTTTGAGGTAGTCGGCCGCAGAGGCGGTCAGGCGTTTGCGTGCGGGGTCGTTGGGGTCGGCAAGGTCGTATTCGGCGTTGATCTTGTCTTTGAGGGCGTCGATGGTGCGTTCGTCGAGGGTGTGGACGTACGGGTAGTAGGCTCTGCCGGTGGCGAGTTCGACGTTGGGGATGAGGAAGTGCAGTTCGGTTCGTCCTTTGTCGGTGTGTTTGACCCAGAGGATGTTGATTTCGGCGGCACCGTCCGCGGAGAAGAAGCGTTCGTATTCGTCGATGATGCGCTCGGCGGTTGCGTCGTCGATGTGTTCGGCAAAGGAGAGGGCGCCTGAGGTGTAGCGGTAGCGCCCAGGGGCGGTGTTGATGAGTTGTTCAGTGAGATCCGGGTCGCCGCGTAGGATGGTGGCGCCGGGTCTGTTGCGGTCTTCGCCAAGAAGGTAGTCGATCGGCTCTTTGCCGATGCCGGTGCCGTGCGGGAAGAATTTATTCAGCATGTTGCGCTACGAGGTTCTGGAGGTGGTCGGAGATGGTTTTCAGGGTGATGAGGCTTTCGAGAACCTCTGAGCGGGTAAGCGCTCCGTTTTTGTTGAGGGTGTTGAGCGTGCGGGCGATCTGGTTGATGTTGTTGCCGATGCGGGCGACTTCTCGAACGAGCGCAGGGTCGGCGGCGTGGACGATCACTTGTTTGTAGGTGACATTTTTGTGCCGATCTTTGGCTTCTTGCAGGACGGCTTCACGGATGAGGCGGGCAAGGGTGGTGCGTTCGCGTTTGGCGACTTCTTTGAGTTGGGTTTTTTCTGCTTCGGTCATGCGAATTTTGACGATGACGTCGCGCTGCGCTTTGGTGGGTTTCGGGGTCGGGATCATGGTGCGGCGCTCTTTGTTTCAGTTGGCGTCAAGGGTGGAGGGGGGGGTCAAGGGGGGCGGTAGCCCCGCCTTGCCAGCGCACGGGGGCCGTCAGGGCCACGTGCTATGCTGGCTTTATGAGAAAATATAGAGGATCCGCGGGCAAAGATCAAGACCAGAAGGACAACGACAAGAGGCGGGGTTCAGTGTACGGCGGTGTTTTCAAGGGGTGCGTTTGCTCGCCTTTTGTTGTCCGCCGCCGCTTGGGGCGGCGGTGCTGCTGGGTTATGTGCTCCCCTCACGTAGGCCAGGCTATTGTTGGGGCGCTTGGAGGATAGCTGTTGGGTATTGACCACCTCGAGAAATCGGCGCAGAAGGCGATCTCATGGGGCGGTATAGCGCTGCTTTGGTTCGATTTCGAGCCGGTGAGTGACAGGTATGGGCCTTCGGGGCCTTGTTCGTCGTCAAGAATGTGTGTGTCGGTTTTTTTTGCTAGGTTGTCTTGCGTGGTTGTGGCCGAGCCGGGCACTTTTTGCCAAAAATAGTGCTAAATTTAGCGCTATTTTTATCGCTATTTTTATCGCTATTTTTATCGCTATTTTTATCGTTAAATTTTGCGGTAAAGGGCCGAACGCCACAATTTTGGCGCAAAATCAGAGCAAAAAGCGCTTGTAACGCCAAATTTAGCGCTAAATTTAGTGCTACTAAATTCGGCACTATTTTTAGCGCTAAATTTAGCGCTATTTTCTGCATTCCCCCAGACGGTGCGGACCACGGGGACAATTGGGATGGGCTTCCGCGCTCCCTTTTCCGTCGTTCGCTGGTGTTCAAGCGGTGAAGTGACGATCGCCGGGTGAGCGTGCTCGTGATGGTGCCAGGCGCCGCCGTCTTGGAGCAGGGACGCTGTGGCCACGGCCATTCTCGACCGGCTGCTGCATCATGCCACCACCCTCAACATCAAGGGCGAGAGCTTCCGGCTCAAGGAAAAGCGCAAAGCCGGGCTCCTGACCAAAGCAGCCGACCTACCACAACCAGAAGGAGACAGGTAACCCACACCTACGGCCTGGGCAGCCAAGCAGCATTCCGTTGAAAACCGGACATCTCGAATCGGTGAAAAGCGGTCAATTGTGGTCGGGGTTGACAGCGTCCCTGTTCGTCTGCCTGCCCCTCATATTTTGCCAGCATCTCGGCCAGCTCCGCCTCGATCGCTTGCTGAATCAGTCGCCTGGCGCCATTGCGCAGCAACTCCGTCAATGGATCCTCCATACCCTCTGGCATCGACAAGGCAACAGTGTTATCTTTACCCATGGTGGCGTGCTCCTTTGCTGTTCATCAGTTGGGCAAAACCGATTTCAGCAGAGTACGCCGCCCTTTTCAATCACTCCGTACACCAGTTTCGAGCATAGCTCGCCTCTTATTTCGCGATTCCCAAGAAGACAGCTAAGCAGCGCTCGATCGTTGTCAGCGTAGTCGTATCGATACGTCCAATGATCTGACCGACTTTGTCCCGCCGCACGGTCATAATTTTGTCCACCATCACCTGTGATCGCTTGTGCAAGCCGTTTTCCGGGGTTGGCTCAACCGTGACGCGCAACAACGGGGCATCCACAATGGTACTGGTTACAGGAAAGACGGTTATGCTGCTGAGCTCGTTGAACAGATCGGACTGGATCACCAACGCTGGCCTTGGTTTGCCAAAGTCGCCCTGGGTAACGATCGTTACCAAATCGCCGCGCATCATGCCTGCCAGCCATCAATCTCTGCCAAGGCTTCATCCATGAGTCGTTGGAGTTGCGTATCAGCGGCGTCTGCCTGGGTCACGAGCAGGCACTGGCGGCGACACTCTTGTGCAAAGCCCGGGCGGCGGGTATCCGGTACCCAGATCTGAACCGGACGCAAACCCGAGCGGCGCAGCGCGTCGCGATACTTTTGAACACGCGCTTTGACCGGTACTGTCATTGTCGTTCCTCAATCGAGAAATGTTACATGTCACATTATATCCCGTTTGAGTTGGTATGGAAATACCAATAACGGACTCGAACTTTTGAGGCCAACAGGGCGAAACGTTGCTGGTAACCGACAACTTTCCGTTCCGTCAGACTTACTCATTCCTGCCTAAACAGGAACAAAGCTGACTTCCTGCTTCACTGAGGCCGGTTTTACCGCCGTCTTGCGACGGCGGCCAGAGCCTTCCTCTCCACAGGCTTCACATCCGGCGGAACTCGCCGTAGAGCCGCTTGGGGCGGCCAAGCCATGCGCCAGTAGGTTTCTGGCTGCATTCACGTCCCGATCGTGGATGCTTCCACAGTCCGGGCAAGTCCACTGGCGTATTGCCAGCGGCATTTTTTCCTGTTCCGTCCCACAAGGCGAACAAGTTTTGCTCGACGGGAACCAGCGATCCGCCACCACCACCATACCACCGCGCATCGCAGCCTTGTACTCCAACTGCCGCCGGAACTCGAAGAAGCTCATGTCGGCAATAGAACGGGCCAGATGCCGGTTCGCCATCATCCCGCGCACGTTCAGATCCTCGATGACGATGGTGTGAAACCGCCGCGTGAGATCGGACGTAAGCTTATGCAGGGCATCCTGCCGGATATTGGCGATGCGGGCATGCAATTTCGCCAGTTTGGCCTTGGCCTTTCGTCGGTTGGCCGATCCCTTGGCCTTGCGCGACAAGCTCCGGGAGCGCCTGCGCAAGCGATCCAGCAGCGCCTTGTGCGGTTTGGAGCCAGCGATCTTTTCTCCCGTCGAGAGCGTTGCCAGCGCCGACACACCCAGATCGACACCTACCGCGCCTTGGTTTTGGCTGCGCCGAAACTCGCCGCAAACTTGGTTTTCGTCTTGCGGCTCGTTTTCGGCCAGGGGAAGATGCGAACCGTCGGGCGTGTCCACGGTGATGCTGACAAACCAGCGGTCAGCCACGCGGGAGATCGTGGCCGACATGATCTTGCCAGTGAAACGCAACGGCTCGCGCATGCGCACCCAGCCAAGGTTGGGGATGCGGATGCGGCAGCCCTCGACGGTGAACTGGTCGTTGGTGAGCGTAAAGCGATCATGCACCCCCTTCTTGCGAAACTGCGGGTAGCGGGCACGACCGGCAAAGAAGTTTTTGAACGCCGCTCCAAGCTGGATGATCGCCATCTGCGGCGCGCACTTCGTGACTTCCAGCATCCACGGGAATTGTTCGCGCTTGATGGCGTTCAGCTGGCGACGCAGCGCTGCTTGCGACGGTTTGGGTAGCGTGTTGTCGGCTTTCCATGCCTCGTACTGCCGCCGCCATTCGGCCAGCGCCCAGTTATAGGCAAAGCGCGCCACACCACAGGCTTTCTTGAGATAGGTGGCCTGCACATTGTTCGGATCGAGCGCGATTTTGTGGGCGATCAGCATTGCGACGCCTCCACAGCGGCCTTGACGCCTTCGAGCAGCTTCTGGTTCTTGCGCGAGCGGCTGCCATAGAGCCTGGCGCTAAAGACCGTGATGATTTCCAGCACGTCCTTGGCCAGATCTTCCTCGAAGGTGGTGTCCTCTCCCTGGTTGAGGATCACCACCTCAACATTCTTCGCTTCGCAAACAGCAAACACCAGTTCCGCGCCGAAGCGCAACAGCCGATCTTTGTGCGTAATAACCAAGCGCCCGACTTGCCCTTCGATGATCGCGTCCAGCAGGCGCTTCAAGCCCTTCTTGTGGTAGTTCATGCCGGAGCCCAGGTCGGCAATCACCTCGAACGTCCAGCCCTGCCGGGCGCAATAGCGTTCAAGGACCTGCTTTTGCCGCTCCAGATCGTCCTTCTGGTCGTGACTGGAGACGCGGGCGTAGGCGATGGTGCGGCGAGGCGCATCACCCGCACGAAACTGCTCAGGACGCAGCCGCGCAAGGTCATAGCGCCTGCGCCCGCCTGCTGTGCGTTCATCGGGCAGGAGCTTGCCTTCGCGTTCCCAGCGCCGCAGCGTTTGCGCCGAAACGCCCAGCGCTTCAGCGGCTTCGCGAATCGAGACAAGTTTGCGAGACATGCGCAAAATATACAATAACGCGCAAGATTGAGCAACTAATCGTTGAGCTGCTAAAGCCCCAAAAAATCCCTTGCCGTGATCGACTCCTGGGGCTTGGGACGGCTGTTCTCACAAGCTTTACTAGGCAAAAAAACCCGAAGACGGGCATCCTAGGGTTCGCATTGTATTGGCAATCTATTGCACTAAGTGATACGATTCCTCAATGAGGAGAGTGTTTCGTACCCGAACTTTCACCCGTTGGATGCGGCGGACCGGTCTGACAGATGAGGCACTTTGTGACGCCGTCTCCGAGATGGTTCAGGGTCTTATCGACGCTGATTTGGGCGGCCATGTGGTGAAAAAGCGAGTTGCACTACCAGGTCAGGGAAAACGCGGCGGCGCGCGTACCATCGTCGCGACCAAACTGGCCGATCGGTGGTTCTTCCTCTACGGTTTTGGAAAAAATGAACGCGCCAATATCGACAAGGACGAACTGAAGGTGCTCCAGGAGGTAGCAGAAGACCTCCTGGGTTTTGACGACCGCCAGTTGGCAATCGCTCTGACGTCAGGCGAGATTGTGGAGATATGCAATGGCAACGACCAAACGCAAGAGTCGCATCCTAGACGAGATGCATGAAACCGCAAGCGGCCTGCACAGCGCTGGGCTCATCAGCAAGCGCCGCATGAGGGAGTTTGATGCTTTGTGCCATCTCGATGTCCACGAAATGACGCCGAAGCGGATTAAATCGCTGCGCGAACAGGCGAACCTGAGCCAGGCGGTTTTTGCAGCCGTGCTCAACATCAGCTTGTCTACGGTGCAGAAATGGGAAGTGGGTGAAAAGAAGCCAAGCGGCTCGTCCCTGAAACTCCTCAACCTGATTGAACGCAAAGGGTTGGATGCCGTGCTTTGAAGCTACGAAGCGCTAGCGGCTGGCCAATTCGGCTCCCCGAGTTGGATGGCTGCCCAGCTTGGCGCCGCAGGCGGAAAAGCCCGCACCCCCGTCAAAGCGGCAAGTGCCCGCATCAACGGACGCAAAGGCGGAAGGCCGCGCACGAAAAGCGCGTGATCGATCGGGTACGCGCTCTTTGCTGCGAGCGCTTCTGTCGAAGCTCGTGGGCCACAGCGTAACTTTCCCCAAAAGATTCAAAGGTCGATCCCCGCGTGCGCGGGGGAGACGAGAGCGCAAACGACGAATCGAGGCACGCAGGCGGTCGATCCCCGCGTGCGCGGGGGAGACATGGATGCTGCAAAAACGCCGGCTGGGTGACGTCCTCCACGACCAGATGCCAGGCGTTTGCATCTGCCAGATTCAGAAGCCCATTGCACCAATATTCCCGGTCGGTTGGAAGCGAGTTGGTCGGGCATCGCGCCTGGATGCTGGCCGCCAGCTGTACCAGAAATACATGCCACGGGTCGGCCTGATGGGCACGCAGGCCCGTGTAGCCCTCCACTTCGTTGGCCGAGAGCGCCGCGAGGAGCTCGGGCAGGCTCACGCGGCGCTCGCCCCGGGGCATGCGCACGCCGATGAGCGGGTCATTGAGCAGGTCGTGCATCGTCTTTCTCCAGTCCGAAGCGGGTATAGCGGAATAATGTTTCACCAATGTGGAAATGAAAACCCAAGGTGCCATTTCTCCTCCTCTTGAGTAAGCCAGGCAACCGCACGGCGAGCCATTTGCCGACGATTATCCTATTGGCTTCTTGAACTGCCCAGATGGATCAATCGAGCTTCGCGAAAATTACGGATTCACCTTACCGGATTTGAATGCAATCCAGAATGAGCTGACGCGACACTTGACAACAATGTGTGACGAATGGAAAAGGATCCATGTCGATTACTGAAAGTCAGTACGGTGAAGCCAACGAACGGTCGAGGTGCAAAGAAAGAGCGGTTACGTAGTGCCTGCCCGCTACGATCGTCGTTCGGGTCGTGTCGTGGTACGGATGAACACGGAAAAGTCCACCTCTCTATTAAGCACGCGCTAGTGCGATTAGCCGCGTGACCATCGAAACCATTGAGTCGTCCTTTGCCACGATTCGTCGTCGCAGTGACCAGGCCAAAGGGCTGCGTGAGCCGCAACACCATGCTGGCGATGTTGTACAAACTGAGGATGAGCGCGGAGAAACGCTGGCAGCGGATCCGGGGATTGATCAAGCTGCACATTAGTGTTATGGTGACATGTACCGGGTGCCACATGGAGACTGGTTATGAGCCGATTGACCATTACGCTCGATGATTCCGTTCATCAGGCGCTCAGGGAAGCCGCTGCCCGCCAGGGGCGCTCAATCGGGAAGATCATCGAGGAAAGCTTGATTCTGCGGGGGATCAAACCCATGGAGAGTGCGCGGCAGTTGGTTGCGCGAGCTCGGAGCAATGCGGCTTGTGACGAAGATGAGGCGCTCAATATCGCGGTCGAGGAGACGCGTGCGGTGCGCCAGAAATGACGGTACGCCTGTTCATCATCGACACCAATGTTATCGTAGCCGGCCTGATCACGTCGCAGCCGTCGAGTCCAACTGCTCAGGTGCTCGATGCGATGCTGGAGGGGCGTTTGCTTTTTTTGCTTTCGCCCGCACTTTTACGCGAGTACCGGCAGGTGCTGTTGCGCCCTAAACTGGTGCGGCTGCATCGGCTCGGTGACAATGAGATCGATCGGTTGCTGACGGAGCTGACAGCTAATGCCTTGTGGCGCGAACCTACCGAAAATTCGCACGAGTCTGCTCCGGATCCCGGTGACGATCATCTATGGGCGCTACTCGACAGCGAACCGGATGCCATCCTGGTCACGGGTGATCGGCTGTTACTCGACAATCCTCGTTCGGGTCGTGTCGTGATCACTGCATCAGCATGTGCGGTGTTGCTGGGGCTTTAGCAGGTAAGCATCCACAGCGTAACTTTCCCCAAAAGATCCCTTTTTGGTAAAGTCTTCCGATTGACTACCCGGCTGCGCTTGGAATTCCGCCCATGCCCGACACCACCCGCCAACCAACGAAAACGGGAAAGTATCGAGCTTTGCCGAACAGGATCGAGCAACACCCGAGGATGTTTTCCAATGGATATCAATACTGATATCATTCAGCAATGCGCTATCTGCTCGATACCAATGTCTTGGTCGCCGCTTTCCGGTCGAGAAACGGGGCGAGCAACGCAATTGTCCGTCGCGCCTTGACGGGCGATCTCGCGTTGGTCGTTCATCACAAGCTGGTCTATGAGTACCGTGCGGTGCTCAGCCGTCCGGAGATTTTGGCGCAGACGGGGCTTTCTTGGGACGAGGTCGAACTGGTGCTTGCCCACCTGGTGGCCAGCGCTCATGAGGTCGAGGTGCGCTACCTGTGGCGCCCTAACCTCGAGGATGAAGCCGATAATTTCATCATGGAGATCGCCGTGGCAGCTTGGCCCTGCACGATCGTCACCCACAATGTCAGGGATTTTGTTCGGGCAGAACTGCGCTTTCCGCATATCGCCCTCTGTACCCCAGGGCAGTTGCTGCGCGCTTTGACCCATTAGGAGGTAACCATGCGCAAACTCTCTTTCCCGTTGCGGATTCCTGAGGAGGAGCGGGCCCGTGGTAAGCGCCTGGCCAAGGAGCTGGGCGTCTCGGAAAACCGCCTCTACGCCGAGCTCATCCACGATGGCTTGTTGATACGCGAGCAGATGCTTTACATGACGCGGCTGCGCGCGCTCGCGGCACGAACCAGCAAGGATGAGGCGCTCGCAGTTCTTGCCAAGGCAGCGGACACGCCACCGATGGAAACCGATGTTCGATGATAGATGCCCATGGCTTCAGGTGAAAAGCAGTTTCCACCGCGTCGCGTGCCGAACGCCGCTCGTCGCCCACGTGAGTACTTGACCGCCGAGGAGGTCGACCGCCTGGTCGCAGCGGCTCGCAAGCTCGGCCGCCACGGGGAGCGCGACGCGGCGTTGATTCTGATCGCGTTTCGCCATGGGCTCAGGGTGAGCGAACTGGTGGCGCTTCGTTGGGCACAGGTCGATCTGCGCGCAGGTCTTCTGCACGTGCGCCGGGTCAAGAACGGGGTCGATACGGTGCAGCCGTTGCGTGGGCCGGAATTGCGGCTCTTGCGCGCGCTCGAACGGCGCTATGGGACGTTGGCCAGCGGCTATGTGTTCGTCTCGGAGCGCGGCGGTCCGCTTTCGGCAGCTGCGGTGCGCAAGATCGTCGAGCGGGCAGGGCGTGCGGCTGGACTAGACTTTCCGGTGCATCCGCACATGCTGCGCCACGCAACGGGGTTCTACTTGGCCGCCAGAGGGGAGGACACAAGGGCGATCCAGGCGTACCTGGGGCACCGGTCGATTCAACACACGGTGCGCTACACGGCGCTGGCGCCCGGGCGGTTCGAGCGCTTCTGGTCGGATTAGTAAGCGCAGCTCCCCGTGCGCAGGGTCGTGCGCTTCCTTTCGCCGCTCACCCCAGTTCGATGGTTCCCAGCTCCTGTTTTTTCGCCCGGATTGCCTCGGCCAAGTTTTCCTTGCTTTGCCTTGTCACCGACGCGACCGCGATCATCCCCAGACTTTCGGTGTCGCTGTTACGGCGCGCGCATTCGTGCGCAAAGGCCACGATCGACGCAGGACTCATGTCCTTGGGCGCGTAAAAGCGCTTGCTGAAAACTCGGTTGAGCCACTTGTCGACTTTGGCGACGACCTCGTGCAGACCAAGACGCAACGCTTCGGGACGCAGTTTCTGAATCTCGGCCATGTTGTCGCGCGCTTTGTAAAAATGCTCGATGTAATTTCTCACACGCGTTTCGTAAAGGTCCTGCCTGGCTTTTTTCGAGATTTCGTCGAGCTCCGCAATCTCCTTGTCGAGTTGCGCAATCTCCTTGTCGAGTTGCGTAATCTCCTTGTCGAGTTGCGTAATCTCCTTGTCGAGTTGCTTGATGCGTTCGGCGCGCCGTGCCGCGCTCTGCGCGTAGTATTCTTCCTGCTTCTTGAGCGTCTTGAGGTACGAATTTTGAATCCAACTGCGCGCAATGCCGCCGACGAAATTCGCGGCAACGTCCAGCGCCATCAGGTTCAGTCCAGCCGCCTGGCCGTAACCGCCGCTTGCCATGAGATCGTTTACGAACGCTTCACGCTCTTCTTTCGTGCGAAATACCATGATTCACTCCTTCCGCTCCCGTTCGCTGCGCACCGCAGTTTCCGATATTTATAGCAATTCTTCGGAATTTTGTCTCGTTTTTGGCAACCAGATCAACGCTTTCGCTATTGGCGGCGTGACCCTATGGTGACATCAGCCATCAGATCGGGACGCTAACCTCATGGCGACGTTTCGGTCTGATCTTGGTAGTTCTTTTCTCGCCACCGTTCGTTTCTCAGTAACACGAACCCGCAAAAGAGGTTGCGGCGACGAAACGGCCCTTGCGTTTCCGCGACCATGTAGGCTTTCGTGGCTTTGGAGCCGCCGAGGATCACGGGACGTGGCAAAAAGCGCTCGGGTTTTTCGACCCAGGCAGGTGGCTCGAACCCGACGCTTTGCGCGATCGCTTCGGCAATCCCCGCCAGGAAAACGTTGTAGACGGGTTCCGGCAGTAGCGCCGGTTCTTCTTCGACCATCGCCCGTTGCCGCTCGACAGGGCGATTGAGTGGGTGCGAGCGCGCGTCGATGAACTCTTTCATGTAGTGCGGAAAGTATTCGATCGAGTCGTTGAGTACGTAATCGGCAACGAGCGCTAATGTATAAGGGCGAACTTTGATGATCGCTTGCAATATGGTCTCCTCTCCTCATCGACCTCGACGCCAGCGGCTGAAGTCGTGGGTTATCGATATGGTAGTTGCAATGAGACTGCGCTGCAAAGCCAAATAGAATGAAACAATCATGGTCGAAGTACCTGACGTCTCGGACTGATTGGAGGTCGATACGATGTTGGCCGAACGCATCGAGAGTTGGACCAAGGAGTGGTGGGAGCAGGGGTTGCAGCAAGGTGAGGAAAAGGGTTTTTACCTCGGTGAGCTGCAAACCTTGCAGCGGCAGCTCACCAGACGCTTCGGGCCGCTGCCGCAAGCGGTGCAGGTGCGCCTGAGCACCGCGAGCCGGGAAGAGATCGAGCGTTGCAGGGCAATCGCATGAACGGCTCACTGCAGGCCGAGGAGCTGAGCGCGGTAGATGTCGGAGGTAGCGGCGATGAGGCGTCTGGCCTTGATACCGCCCTTGCGTTTGACGGGATCGAGGCGGATGAGATTCAGGGTGATGTGCTTCAAGACGGCGAGATTGTGAGCAGCATGGCCGGTGCGAACGCGCATCTGATCATCGGCAAAGGCAACATCCATACACCAATGCAGGCGGTTCTCCACGGCCCAATGTGCGCGTACCGCCCGAGCCAGGCGGTGGGCATCGGCAGGCAGGCTGCTGATGTAGAAGCGGTGTTCAAGCGAGGTCTTGCCGTTGATACAGCGTTCCGTCTCGATCACTGCGAAGGATTTCAGGTCCGGCCATTGCTCGGGTCTGGCCAGGCAGTCCAGTTGATCAAAGGCATAGCAACGGCGCGTTTCCAGGCGGCCATGATCCTTCTCGACCGTTTCGGCCGCCGTGTGCGGGGTAAGTGTCGGGTGTGCCTGGAATTGGGCAAAGAAGTCTCGTATCGAAGCGACCAACGTCGGCTGATTATCCTTTACCGCCAGAACATAGTCTGCACCACGATCCCGGATGGTTTGGGCAATGTTGGCCTGGGTGCCCATCGCATCGATGGTGACGATGCAGCCTTCCAGCGCCAGCGTGGCCAGCAGTTCGGGAATCGCCGTCTTCTCGTTCGATTTCGCCGCTGTTGCCCGCTGCCCCAGCACCAAGCCCGCACCTGCGGCAAACGCGCTGACCAGGTGCAGTGGCGTGGCATCCACCTTGCCCGTGCGTCGGCTGGTCTTGCCGTCGACTGCCACCACCGTGTCTGCGCCCAGAGCCGGCAGGATCGCACCGACCCAGCGCCGGAACGCCGCTTCGAATTCCGTCGGATCGATCAGACCAAACAGCCGTCCGAAGGTGTCGTGCGAGGGAATGCCGGCCTCCAGCCTGAGGTAGCGGCGCAGCCACTCCAGCTTCTCCTTTGCCCACAGCTCGATCTCGACGAAGGTGTCGGCGCCAACCAGCACCGCATTGACCGCCACTACCAACAGTTCGACCAGGTCGTGTTTGACCTTGCCCGCTTGCCTCGGATCACGGATCGATACGAATACATCCGCCAACCGCAGCCTGTTCCCCGTCTCCATGGGCCACCCCAAAAAGACAGAAAACTACACAAATCAAGACACTGTGTATAGCCCCCTTGGCAACCCATTGATTGTGAACGACTATTTCAGCAGTCCACGACAGTGGCATTCATGCGATTGCCCTGTCGAGCGTTGGCTCGATCGGGTGCTCGATGCGCACACGCTCGACGAAGTCTTTGCCGAGTAACGCGACCGCTTGGACGGTCACGCGGTGACCGTCAGAAAATTCTCCAGCGCGACACCCTGGTTACGTCACAATCAACAACACAATCCACAGTTTTTGTGGATTTCCCGCATCGTGGCCATCGTTTCTCGCCAGCACAGCGAATCGATTGCGGAGGAGGTCCGGCGCATTCGGCGCTGATTAAAGATATACGGGACACAAGCGGTCCATCTTTGATAGGTCGTCGAGATTGCATTCTTGTCTGAGGGTGGCGAAGCGGTCGGCATGATGGATCGTGACCGGTAGGCGAGGGTGGCGATACAGGGAGGCGCCATGAATCCGGCTCAAGAGAATGACCTGTTGGGCAAGCGTCTCCAGGTCTGTTTCGCCATAGCGTTTGCGAAGGCGCAAGGGGTGAACGGTGACCGATTGGCCCCACTTCGACCCGAGTTCGTCGCCGCTATAGGTAGAGACGATCAGTTCGTCTAGTCCCGTCAGTACAAAAGCGTCGCCCACTTCTGGGTTGCGGAAGTTTTTTTCCTTGTTGGGGCCGATCGTTCGGCGATAGAGAGGCGGGGCGCCGCTTTTGACGACTTCGAGCACATCTATGCCCACATCATGCGTTTTTTCGAACTCCTTGATAACCGAAAGCGATTCGAAGAAACGACCGTCTCGATGCAGGGCGATCCGCTTCGGTGTTCTGCCTTGATGGGCTTTCTTGAAGGATTGCAGGCTTCTTTCGAGGAGTTCTTTCAGCACCTCGTCGCTGACACGCTCGCCCCGTTGCGCTTCGGCAAGCTGCCAGCCCAGTTGCGCACCTTCTCGGGTAAACAAGAAGGCGATTCCAGGCAGTCGTTGCCCCGTACCCCCCAGATCTAGCCCGATGAACAATTCGGTGTCGCCGGGCATCTCGTCGATGGCGCAGATCATGCCTCCCGCTTTGCTGAATAGGCCTGCGGCAAGGTTGTTGTAGTAAGGGTCTTGATAGGTCCTCGCAGGGTGATCGAGGCGCATGAACTGGGTCGCCATGCCGTAACCAAAGGCGATATCCCGTATGCGGCGCTTGTCGGCCGGTTTCCCGAGTGCAATCAGAAGGATCTTGTCGGATAACGACTCCCCGACAAGATACGCTTCCAGTTCCTCGGCGTCTTTGAAATGGATGGATTCTGTCCACGCAGGTTTCGTGCCGCCCGACCAGCGGTCGCAGATCTCTTTGACTTTGCGGAAATGGCGCTGTGCGCTTGCGATTTCGGCCGGCTCTGCGCCAACGGTCATAGGAACGATGCACTTGCGGTTCATGCCTCGGTACGCCCCCAGTAGCAGGACCGCTTTCTCGTTGTCGGCGCATTTTCCTTGGGCGAACTTGAGGCGCACGGTAGGCTTCAAGGAGCGGGTTCGTTTTTCCAGATCTTCGATGGTGCGCAGGGCGGCGTTCCAGTGGGGGATCTCAATGCCGCGGGCCATTTTGGTCGCAGCGTGCAGACGGTCATGAACCGACCATTTGAGGCGACTGGCGATTTGGTTGAGCAAAGGGCTGTCGATCTGTTGCAGCGTCTCGAAATCGAATATCGGCTGGAGGAGAGAGGCCAAATGATGCCTTGGCGGTGTCCTCGTGTCGTAGCGTACCGTCACCACCCAGGTTTTTCTGGCGAGCTCCTCTTCATCTTTGGGGATGTTCCCCGCCTTGCGGTGGTAATCGAAATAGGTGGTCTCCCCTTCTGCGGTGTGAAACGTGCTCATTGGGGTCATCCCTTCGGCAACCCCGAGCCATTCGGCAGTCAAATATCCTTTTCCCGGTAGCTCGTAGCGGTGCTTCACCCGGCGAATGCCGTTGATTTCCAGCCACTGCGGCCTGCGGCGAATCACCCAGTCCATGGTGATATTCGGTGTGGGAATGAGGCGATGGCGTACGTTGAAGGTAATGAGCGCCGTGCCGTCTGGAAGGAGTTCGGGGATCAGGGTGACCGTCTTGAACGCTTCGAGATAGGTACCGCGAATCGGGACGCGATCGGATGGGGTCAATTCTCTCAGTTCGACGCGGTCGTCAGTCCCATAGCCCGCCTCCATACTGTTTCCTTTGCTTTTGGCCAGAGCCATCGCACCTTGCATCAGCGACTGATTGAGCAGCCGTTGGATGGCTTCGCGCTCGCAAGGGTTCTCGCTTCTGAGCACTACGACGCGCTCGTCGATGACTCGGCACTTGAGGCCCTTCCAGTCGGAAAACCGTACGTTCAGCGGAACCAACGACACCACGTTCCAGGCATCCAGGTTGGTGATGGGGACACGGCCGTTGGCATAGCGGAGCTGATTCGCCGCACGTCGAATCCTTCTGAATGGGTCTTCTTCGGTTGGGTTGGCAAAGCTCGGTCCGTCAGGTTGCTGGTCGAAGATCACGCGGTATGCGTAAGCTTTGACCGCGTCCAGTTTGCGGTCTAGCGCCAAGGCAGCGATACCGATCTGACCAAGGTCGGCGCTTCCTTCCCTCTCTGTCATCGACGCGTTCCTACTGTTCGTGTATCCAAAAAAAACCATGAATTCCCAGAGATTATTTTGCATGAAATTCATGTTTTTTTGAACGTGCGCTTTGACCGGTACTGCCGCAGTCTCACTTCGACCGAGGTGTGCCACCTATCACACGATACACACCGTCCGAGTTGCCGACGGAGAGGGTGGCACTCTCCTTGACGACACGTTCGACACTAAAGTAATGTAGTGCTACGCACTACTTGTGGGAAACCCGATGAAAACGATTTCTGCCGGCGACGCCAATCGCCACTTTTCCAGCGTGCTACGCGATGTTGCAACCGGCGAGGTCGTGACCGTGCTGTCGCGCGGTAAGCCTGTGGCCACCATTTCCCCCGCCCATTCTGGCGAGCCCGAACGTGAATCGGCCAAGCGCGCTTTACTCGAGCGGCTGCGTCAACAAAAACCCAGCGGTACTCGCAATTGGACGCGCGATGAACTGTACGAGGGCTGATCGGTGAGAGTCGCCCTCGACACCAACATCCTGGCCTATGCCGAAGGGATCGGCGATGAACGACGTTGCCGTATGGCCATCCAATTGGTCGAGCAACTGCCCAGCAATGAAGTGGTGCTGCCGGCTCAAACGTTGGGAGAACTCTCTCGGGTTCTGACGAGCAAAGCCAAACGCTCTGCCGAGCAGACGCGCGAAGCCGTGTTGAGTTGGGCAGACAGCTTTGCAGTGGTCGACTCCACCTGGGGTGCTTTCCAGTCGGCGCTGGATCTGATCGTCGACCATCAGCTGCCCATATGGGACGCCCTGATCCTAGCCGTCGCTGCAGAGAACCGCTGCCGATTGCTGCTCTCGGAAGATTTTCACGATGGCTTTACCTGGCGCGGCGTCACCGTGGCCAACCCGTTCGTCGCGTCGTGTTCGCCGCTGCTCATCCGGTTGTTGCGCATCACAAAGTGACCTCTCACCGCCCTATCGGACGAGACTCCCCGCTTCTTAGGCCGCAGCCATTCCAAGGCGGCAGGGACGTCACCCATCAGCAACGGACGTTTGTAGGTAGTCCCGCGTTCATTTACCAAACAGACCCTGCTCGAGGGCATGAAAGATCGCCATGTTGATGATCGCCGCCCGGGTCTGGCCAGTACGCTGCGCCGTTTCATCGACCCGGCGTAGCAGCTCGGGCGCAATCGTCAGGGTGATCTGACGCTTACGTCCTTTAGGCACACCTTTGTCGTAGGGCTCGTCGGCCAAAGACTTGGCATCGGGCGCTCCCTGGATGAACGCATCGACCGCTTCGTTCTGGATACGTGGTTTCTGACGAATAGCCATGTTTTTTACCTCTAATTTCATTGCTTTTGGATAGTAAATAGCGATGAAATGACGCTTTCTAACTCAGCAATGGCTTTCGAATCCTTCGGCGTGAGTTCGCTGACGCAAAGCCCTGCTCCGCACGCATTGGCAAAAGCTTTCCGTCTCCGAACGGGCGTAGGCAGATAGACGAATTGAGGAAACGCTGCGACCGCTTGTGCAGCCTCCTCATTGTCATCCGAACGCGATCCAGGGTCTGCCTGGTTGAGCACGGCGTACGCCACAAGGCCGTCTCGAATACTTCTGGCTTCGTCGATCAGTTTGGCCATGTCCTCGAGCGCCCACACATCAAAAGAACGCGGCGCAAAGGGAACCAACAAAACGTCCGAGAGAACGAGCGCGGCACGCAACGCGGTTGAATCCCGCCCGCCAGCATCGATCACGATCTCTTCCCATTTGCCGCGTTGTTGTTGTACCTGCGCCCGCAACGTCGGTCCATCGGGGTAGTGTGCACAGGAAATGCCAGGCGATCGCCCGGATTCGGCTCGTGCCGAAACCGCTGCGGCGGCGGTTCCCTGACGGTCTGCATCGATCAGCCAGACATCGCGACCGGCAAGTGCCCGGGCGATCGCGATCTGAAATGCAAGAGTGGTCTTGCCGACCCCGCCTTTGGTGTTTCCGACTGTCAGGATCATTTTACAATTCTTTTAGAGTGAAAAGAAATAGGAATTAACTTTCTATTGGATTATTTTACCTCTATTCACCAATCACCCTGTTCCGCGTCACGAGCATTCAGGTTGCGCAGCAAACGGATATCCACTTGGAAATCTTGAGGCTCTCCGATCACAATCTGCGCAAAATCTGGGTGATTCGGATTGAGTAGGAAGTTCCGCTCTCCCGGGACGACGGCACTAGGAACGTTCAGAATGGCCGTCTGCCCACCCTTGAGCCAGGCTAGACCCAATGCTTGCAACATATCTCTTGCGCCAAGAGTTCGCCAGTCGCTCGGGAGGTCCTGAACCTCGATGACCGTTTGCGCAAGCGCATCAGGGATGTACGCAGGAATGAAGACGTAATGCGCCCTCAAAGCGGCGTCTTGGACCATCAGTTCGAGCAGAGCCAATGATTGGGATTCAGCGGTATAGACGACTGGCCAGCCTTTCGGATTCCAACGCCCACCATAGCGCCTGGCGCCTTCGCCACTGAAGGCAGAATTGACGAAACGCGCAGTCGTGATACGCCAGACCGTGCGCATCACGCAAATACTCCGTGCTCGATCCGACCCAGGGCATCGAGCACACTGTCGGCTCCTATATCGGTATCCAAGAGTGAAATAGGTGCTTCGCCTCCAAGCGCTGCGTTAGGGCTCCTCAACCACTCGAGTGCTGCCTCTTTGTCTTCGAAAACAGCTTCTGCCCGCTCGACCACACGGGCAAAACGTACGAGCTTCGCTGACTCATCAGGCGAGAGCACGCCTTCGCGCTTGCGCCGGGCAAGCGTGCGCTCGGGGATACCCAGTGCGCGGGCGAGCTCACTTTGCGTGATCCGCGTCAGTCGCACGATCGCATCTACCGAAGCCGAAGGAAGCCCCCGACGGACCAAAGGGATCCAATCCAGACTCAAGCGAGGCCGAGTACGAAGTACAGCCTCACCACCGAGGAGGTCTGCCGCCGAAACAACCGAAGAAGACAATCGTGCCGTTGTCATCGCACCACCCCATAAAAAGACAATTGGCATTCAAGTATAGTCAAAAGCGGCAGAAATCGGGGAGGTGATGAACACAAAAAAGTAAAGAGTAAAAGCAAATTATAAAAAATCAAAAAAACATGCAAAAATATATGAAAATACAATTAAAATACACTTTTATTCGCCAGTTGCCGTCGGATTGCATCGATGTGACGTAACGCGGTTTCGCGATCGGCGATCTCGAGACTTTTGGGAGGCGTTACCCCCAAAACCTTGGCCACATTGGACACATACGGCCGACGGTTTCCAGGTATACGCTGGATCGCCTCTCGGATCGCGTCCCGGCCAACGGTGTCGATAAGCCACCGCAGCGTTCGCCGGTCCCGTTCGTTCTCAACGATCACGCCCAAGTCTTCCATCATCGCCTCCACTGTAGTGGCTTCGCGCGTGCTCGCGCTTCGCCAGATGCGCCCCCTTCGCCGTGCTCGGCTCCGGGGGCGGGGGGACGGCGCGGTGCTCCGCGCCTCGCTCGCGTGCTCGCGAGCGCCCCCATGAGTTTTTGATATCTCTTCTCTCCTTACCCCACCTCTAGGGAACGCCCCCCACGGGGCGGGTATACAAGTTGCGGAAAAGCATCATTCGAGAATTTTTCTCATTTGCACCATCTCAACGCTGTTCTGTAATCCACCCCTAATGCTTCTGCGATCTTCCGATAACTCATCCCCTGCGCCCTCAATCCCCGCGCTCTGGCGGTTTTTTCTGCGTTCCCCTAGTTTGACTGTGTCACAAAATTTTTCTTCACCCCCTACCTACGCGCTCTCCCGCAGCAGGGACACCTCAAGAGCTGTCGGGCGATGTGTTGGGCAATCCAATAGCGAATCGTTGCGATCGAGTCGGGTACGTGGCGTTGTGCCCTTGGGGCTTCCCCGGGGGACGTACCAGTGGGGTAAGGCAGGCGCTTGTGGGAAAAGACCGTTTTTTTTATCCCGGCCTTTGAGTCGTTGCAGGAGCAGAAACCCGTAGGCGGCAATCGTGAGCGTAGCATGGTGGTGAAACCCGCGCCAGTTGCGCCCTTCGTAGTGGCCAAGCCCCACTTCCTGTTTGAGTTCGCGGTAATCGCGCTCGATGCGCCAGCGCATCTTGACGGTATGAACCAGCTGCGTCAATGGGTAGGTCTCGGGAAGCGTGCAGAGAAAGTAGTGGCTCGGTTCGCTTTCCGTTTCCGGCCATTCGATGAGCAGCCACTCGGGTTCGCGAAGGGTGGATCGCCAATAGTCACGGTGCGCGGCTCGTACCCGCACCGCCGCAAAGCGTGAGCGCAACACCCCATTGCTGCCTTCGCGCCAGGTGACCGTCCGGTAGGCGCTCTGCGGAAGGCTCAGTGCCAGCGCCTTGACCGATACCGGTTCGTGCCCAGGGCTACGACGCAGGTTTTTGGCCGGTCGCCCCCGTCCTGTGTACGGTTCCGGTTGTAAGGGTTCGACCCCAGGCGGCCACACGGTGGTCGCTTCCCGTACCGCTACCGCGTAGCGAAGACCCCACGCGGTGAGTTGATCGCGAAAATGGGTGGTGTCGCCATAAACCGCATCGGCAAGTACGACCCCAGGGGGAACGCCTGCGGCAAGCGCCTCCGAGATCTGACTGAGTGCGATTTCGGGTTTCGTCGCAAACGTCACCGTTTCCGGCACCCCCGCTTTGTTGCGCCGCTCGGGGTCATTGGCCCACGCTTCGGGTAGGTAGAGACGAAAGGCAATCGGTAGGCTTCCTTTCTCGCTTGCCAAAGAGAGCGACACAGCGACCTGGCAGTTTTCGTTTTTACCCACCTGCCCGCAGTATTGCCGGGCAACGCCCACCGAGTGGCGACCCTGTTTGGGAATGCCGGTCTCATCGACGATCCAGTAGCACGCCTCATCGAGTGCCAGGTGCGGAGCGACGATTTCGCGCACTTTGCGCAATACCGCTTCGTCCGACCACGGAGATTTCGCCACGAAGTGGTGTAGCGCCTGATGCTTGGCCTGAACCCGCTCAGGGTCAAGGTGCGCGGCAATCGGTTCGATGCTTTTGCGCGCAATCGGCAAAAGAAGCCCCCGGCAGTAGTCCTTGAGCCCCGCATGTCGATCGGCGTGGCCCAGCACCTCAGTAAGCTCTGTGAGGTAGCACTCCAGTTCATCGATTGGTGTCATCGGGGGGCTCCTTCGGAAGGGGTCAAGATAGGAAGAGTCTAGCATCTTTTTTGACACAGTCAAATTAGGGACACACTGATTTATTCGCAGATCGATGGGCCGAACTCATCCCTGACATGCGAGAATTGAAGTACTGACATTTGATAGGCACTTGACGATGCAAGCGAGCTTTTCCGAACTTGAATATGCGAGCAAGAAGAAAGTGACGCGGCGTGACCGGTTTCTTGCTCAAATCGACGCGGTAACGCCTTGGTCGGCGCTGGTGGCTGAGATCGAACCGTTCTACCCGAAGGGAACCGGACGAGGCCGGCCGCCGATTGGCGTGGAACGCATGCTGCGCATGTATATTGCCCAGCAGTGCTTCGGATTGTCCGATGAAGGGATCGAAGACGCCATCTACGACAGCCAGGCCATCCGGCGCTTCGTTGGCATCGACCTGTCGCGGGAGTCTGCGCCCGATGCCACCACCCTGCTCAAGTTTCGCCGCCTGCTGGAAACGCACCATCTGACCGAGCGCATCTTCGCCGCCATCAATACCGTGCTGGCGCAGAAGGGTTTGATCCTCAAGGAAGGCACGGTCGTTGATGCCACGATCATCGCCGCACCGTCCTCGACCAAGAACCGAAGCGGCAAGCGCGATCCGGAAATGCATCAAACCAAGAAGGGCAATCAGTGGTACTTTGGCATGAAAGCCCACATTGGCGTCGATGCCGAAACCGGCATCACCCACACGCTGGTGACCACCCCGGCCAACACCAATGATGTCACCCAAGCCCATGCCCTGCTGCATGGAGAAGAGAAAGTGGCCTTTGGCGATGCGGGCTACCAGGGCGTCGAGAAGCGGCAAGAGAACCGCAACGGCAAGGTTCGATGGGAAGTCGCGATGCGTCCGGGCAAACGCAAGGCGCTGCCGAAGACGGCGATGGGCAGATTGATCGACAAGATCGAGCAACTCAAGGCAAGCGTGCGTGCCAAGGTCGAGCACCCGTTTCACATCGTCAAGAACCTCTTCGGCATGAAGAAGGTACGCTACAAGGGATTGGCGAAGAACACTGCGCAGCTCTACACGCTCTTTGGGTTGGCGAATCTGCTGATCGCCAAGCGGCAATTGTTTGCGCTCAACGCCCAAGGTGCGTCCTGAGAGGGGCGAAATGAGGAAATTCGCCGAGAAACGGGGCGAAAGCCAGCCGAAAATGGCGGCAAAAAAGACATTTCTTGCCCACCAAAGTGTGATTGTCGAAGGGATACGGTCACTCTCGCTCATTTCCAGTCAAATGCTGATTTGTTCAGCGTGTCCTTAGCATCACCTGCAAGGTATCCTGGTCCACGGGGTACCTCCTTCCTAATCCTGGTACCCCCCCCTTTTATACACAAACCCCTACACATAATTCCTTACACGACCCTACAAGGTAGCCCTTCGGGCTGACCATGGATAAACTTCCCGTCGTCCACCAGGAGGTGGAGCTTGGGGCCGTGGAAGTAGACCCGTTTGCTGGGGATGAAGCCGCGGTAGGCCTTGTCTGGGGTCAGCCCTGCAGGGGCTATCTTGCAAAGGCGGGAGCGGGGGGCGCGGATATTCTCGCAGGCGGGGAGGGGGAAGGTGTCCAAGGCGTAGGCCTGGGCCTGGTGGAGGTTTTTCCAGGCCTGGGCTAGGAGGTGGGTCAGCCCCGAAGGGGCTATCTTGCGAAGGGGGAGGAAGAAGGGGTATAGGGCGTGGAGTCTGCGGTTGAAGCGACTTGGGGAGGGGACGTAGGTAAAGAGGCGCAGGTCTTTGGCGAGGGCCAGGGCCTTGTTGTGCTTGCCGCCCAGTTCCATGGCGGCCAGGATGGCGAGGGTCAGGATGGCGGAGGCTGGGGTCTTGGCTTGGGGGTCGTCTTTGTAGCCCAGGGCCTGGAGGGCATCGTCTATAATGCAAAAGGCCGCTATGATGCGCGACAGCATAGCGGCCACTATTTTTTCAGGCCTCGGGATAGGTAGCAACTTGGGTTATGATAGACTCTACATCATGGTACCCGACAAGCTTCTCCTCACCACGCCGAACCCGATCGAGGAGCGCATCGAGGCCCTCCGCGAACTCTTCCCTGAGGCCTTCAAGGAGGGGAGGCTCGACCTGGAGACCTTCAAGCTGCTGCTCGGCGAGAGGGTGGAAACGGGGCGGGAGCGCTACGGGCTGTCATGGGCCGGGAAGTCCGAGGCCATCCGCGCGGTGCAAATCCCCAGCAGCGGGACCCTGCGGCCCAGGCGGGATCAGTCCGTAGGCTTCGACACCACCGAGAACGTGATCATCGAGGGGGATAACCTCGAGGTGCTCAAGCTGCTGCAGCAGGCCTACCACGGCAAGGTCAAGCTGATCTACATTGACCCCCCGTACAACACCGGCAACGACTTCGTATACCCCGACGACTTCCGGGAGGGCGTCCGGCAGTACCTTCGCTTCACCGGGCAACTCTCCGAGGATGGGGTCAGGCTGACCACCGCACCCGAAGAAGGAGGACGAATCCACAGCAGGTGGCTGTCCATGATGTACCCCCGGCTGCAACTCGCCCGAAGCCTCCTGCGGGACGACGGGGTGATTTTCGTCAGCATTGACGACCATGAGCTGCACAACCTCCGGGCGATCATGGACGAGATTTTCGGGGAGGAGAACTTCCTCGCCACCGTTCTTTGGCAGAAAAAGTATGCCCCCTCGAATGACACCACCGATTTTTCCTACACCCATGACTATCTGCTCTCCTACGTGAAGTCTCGCCGGTTCAACGAGCAAGGGAAAGCCGTGGCGACGCTCAAACGAATGGAGCGCACGGAAGAGCAGAACCGGCTTTATAAAAACCCTGACAATGACCCCAGAGGGCCGTGGATGTCTGGGGACTATACGTGCAACAAGACAGCGGAACAGCGGCCCAACCTTTACTATCCGATCATTCATCCCAAGACCGGCAAGGAGATATGGCCGAGCCGAACTGCCGTTTGGCGCTACAGCAGAGAAAGGCACGAACAAAATGTTAGAGAAGGCCGTGTCTGGTGGGGGCTGAACCAAGAAAATGAAACACCCCGCTATAAGCGCTACTTGAGTGAGGTTGCAGGGGTAGTGGCCGATACTTGGTGGGAGCATACCGACGTCGGGCACACCGACGAAGCGAAGAAAGAATTCAAGGCGTTGTTCGGGGAGGACGCCGACGCCTTCGATACGCCCAAGCCGGTGAGGTTGCTCAAGCGGCTGCTTCAGCTCGCTACCGAGCCCGATGCCGGGGATATCGTCCTTGATTTCTTCGCGGGGTCAGGCACGCTGGGTCAGGCCGTGCTGGAGATGAACCAGGAGGATGGGGGCAACCGGAGGTTCGTCCTCGTCCAGCTACCCGAACCCACCCGCAACCCCAACTATCCGACCATCAGCAGCGTGACTCGAGGCCGGGTGCAAAAAGCGGCGGAGCGCATCAGGTCGGGGGAGGAAAAATCAGCAGTCCGGCTCTTGGAGCCGGACGGCCAGGACTTGGGCTTCAGGGTCTTCAGCCTGGATACCAGCAACTTCAAGCTCTGGGACGGCGAGGCCGAGGACATTCAGGGCCAGCTCGAGGCGCTCGTGGATAACCTCGTCGAGGGGCGCAGCCAGGAGGACGTGCTCTTCGAGCTGTTGCTCAAGGCCGGTCTGCCTCTATCCTCGAAGATTCAGGAACAGGAGATCCAGGGACAAAAGGTGTACTCGGTGGCGGAGGGGCAGTTGCTGGTCTGCCTCGAGCGGCCCATCCGGGCCGAGACCCTGCGGGCGATGATGGCCCTGGAGCCTAAGCCCCTTCAGGTGGTGTGCCTGGACGTGGCCTTCTCGGGCGACGACGCGCTCAAGACCAACATCGCCCTGGAGATGCGGGACCGGGGCATCCGCTTCCGCACGGTGTAAACATGAAGATCAAGTTCGAGAGCGACCAGGAGTACCAGCTCGAGGCCATCCGGGCGGTGACGGGGGTATTCGAAGGGCAGCCCTTGGGCGAGGGGCTCTACACCCTGAGCATGGAGTCCGACGAACTCTACGGCATCGCCGCCTACGCTAACCAACTGCTGCTCAGCCCGGAGGCTGTGCTGGAGAACGTCCGCCGGGTGCAAGAAGCAAACGGGCTGCCCCTGAGCGAGCGGCTCGAGGCCATCGAGATCCCCGATGGCGGCATCGCGCTCAACTTCTCGGTGGAGATGGAGACCGGGACCGGCAAAACCTACGTCTACCTCCGCACTATCTACGAGCTGCACCACCTCTACGGCTTCAAGAAGTTCATCGTCGCCGTGCCCAACGTCGCCATCCGGGAGGGGGTGCTCTCGAACCTGCGCCTCACCAAGGAGCACTTCGGCGCCCTCTACGGCAACGTGCCGGTGGATTATTGGGTCTACGACTCCAAGCAGGTCTCGCGGCTGCGCTCCTTCGCCACCGAGAGCACCCTGCAAATCCTCATCATCAACATCGACGCCTTCAACAAGCCGGGCAACAACGTTATTTTTCTCCCCAACGACCGGCTCTCGGGCTTCCGCCCCATCGAGTTCATCCGGGCGGCGCACCCGATCGTCATCGTGGACGAGCCGCAGAACTTCGAGAGCGACCTGGCGAAACGGGCCTTGGCAAGCCTGAACCCCCTCTGCACGCTGCGTTACTCGGCCACCCACCGCAACCCCTACAACCTGCTCTACCGGCTCGACCCGGTACGGGCCTACGACCTCGGGCTGGTCAAGCAGATCGAGGTGACGTCGGTGCTCGAGGAGGAGAACTTCAACGTTCCCTACCTGAAGCTGAAGGAGGTCAAGGCCACCAAAAGCAGCATCAGCGCGAAAGCAGAGCTCGACGTTTGGGACGGGAGCGCCACCAAGCGCAAATCCGTGACCCTCAAGCAGGGCTCCGACCTTTACGAGCTGTCGGGGGGGCGGGAGCTGTACCGGGGCTACGTGGTGGACGAGATCGACGCGGGCTTCAAGTACGTGAGTTTCGCCAATGGGGTGCGTTTGGAGGAGGGGCAGGAGCAGGGGGTGGGCGCCGACGCGCTCATGCGGGCACAGATCCGCGAAACCGTGCGGGAACACCTGAACAAGGAACTCGCCGTCGCGCGGTTGCCGGAGGGACAGCGCCTCAAGGTGCTGTCCCTGTTCTTCATCGACCGGGTGGCCAACTACCGGGGCGAAGACGCCAAGTTCCGGCGCTGGTTCGAGGAGGCCTACCTCGAGCTTTCCGCGCTCCCGGCCTACGCCTCCTTGAACCTTCCCCCGGTGGAGCAGGTGCACGGGGGCTACTTCGCCGAGGACAGGACGGGGTGGAAGGACACCTCGGGCAACACCCAGGCCGACGAGGAGGCCTACGAGAAGATCATGCGCGATAAGGAGCGGCTCTTGTCGCTGGAGGAGCCCTTGCGCTTCATCTTCAGCCACTCGGCCTTGCGCGAGGGCTGGGACAACCCCAACGTGTTCCAGATCTGCACGCTCAACGAGACCCGCTCCGAGATCAAGAAACGCCAGGAGATCGGGCGGGGTCTGCGCCTGCCGGTGCGCGAGAACGGGGAACGCTCGTTCGACGCCCGGGTCAACCGGCTGACCGTCATCGCCAACGAGAGCTACAGGGACTTCGCCAAGGCCCTGCAGACCGAGATCGAGGAAGAGACCGGCATCGCCTTCGGGCAGGAGCGCATCAAAAACAGCCGCGAGCGGCGCACCCTCAAGCTCAAGAAGGGCTGGGAGCTCAACGAGGACTTCCGCGCGCTCTGGGAACGGATCAAGCACCACACCCGCTACCGGGTGGAGTTCGACACCGAGGACCTGGTGCGGCGGGCCGCCAAGGCCATCCGGGAGATGCCGAAGGTCGAGCGCCCGCGTTACCGCATCGAGAAGGGGCGCATCGTCCGGCTTGGCAAAGACCTCGAGACCGAACTCGCCAGGGTCAACACCGAAGACCCGGACTTCCGCCCCGCCGTCCCCGACCTGCTGGCCTACCTCCAGCGCGAGACCGAGCTGACCCGCGGCACCCTGGCCCGCATCCTCAAGGAGTCGGGGCGGCTGGCGGATGCCAAGGTGAACCCCCAGCAGTTCATCGACTTGGCCCTGTCTGCCGTCAGGAACACCCTCGAGGAGCTGATGGTGGAGGGCATCAAGTACGAACGGCTCGAGGGACAGGCCTACGACATGATGCTCTTCGAGAGCAAGGAACTCATCGGCTATCTGGACAAAATCGTCGAGGTGAGCAATTCCATCTACGACGGGGTGATCTTCCAGTCGGAGGTCGAGCGGGGCTTCGCCGAAGCCCTGGACAGGCGCGAGGACGTGAAGCTCTTCGTCAAGCTGCCCGACTGGTTCGAGGTGGACACCCCGCTGGGCAAGTACCGCCCCGACTGGGCCGTGGTCATGGTGGACGGTGAGCAGGAGAAGCTCTACTTCATCTGCGAGACCAAGGGCAGCAAGGACGTGACCAAGCTGCGCGTCAGCGAGCGCCTCAAGATCGAGAGCGGCAGGGCCCATTTCCGGGAGCTCGAGGTCCCTTACGTCGTGGAGACCTCCGCGGCCGAGCTGAGCCCCGAGCGCGTCCGATCGAGCTGCCAAGGTAGCGAATGACACCTGCCCGTCCCGGCTGACCGTGTTTGGCACGGAAAACAGGCCGGGGCAGTGGGCCCTTAGCCTTTCCGCGCATTCTCCCCCTCCGCAGTGAGCCGGATGACCTCGGGCAGGGGCTTGCCCTCGGCCATGGCCTTAGCCCCCTTAACCCAAAAGGTATGCTCCACGGCCGGGAGTTGGGGTCGTGTCAAGATTTATGTGTAAGCGTCTGTGTACGGGGGGCATACCTCTCCAGAAGCATCTTCTCCAGCACTTCCCGCACCTCAGCAAAGCCCTTCAATCGCCGCTCAGACCACCTCCCCTCCTGACGCTCCGCCTCCAAGTAAAGGAGCTTAAACACAGACTCGGGTCGGGGGAACTTATGATCCCGCACCTTCGTCCCACGCCTCACCAGAACGCTAGCCCTGCGGGCTGAGCCCGGATGAACCTCTCCATCAGGTTGGTGCTCCGCAGATAGGGCCAGAGCACCTGGGGGTAATCGTGGAAACGGAGCAGAGCCCCCGAGTTCTCCCACCAGGAGGCCACCAGGGAAGGGTACCTGGCACCCCAGGCCTCCCTCAGCCTCTCCAAAGCACCCAGGGCTTCCTGTCGGCTCCCCGCCATGTACACCCCCTTCAGGTCTTGGGCCAAAAGAGCCCTGTCCCGGGAACGCACCTGCCCCAGGCTAGAGCGCACCATGTGCACCACGCACCGCTGCCACCCCGCCATGGGATAAACCCTCCTGATGGCCTCCTCTATCCCAGGTAGACCATCGGTGACCAACAGCAACACCCGCCTTAGCCCCCTTTCCCAAAGCTCCTTCAGCACCTCCCCCCAGGCATGGGCGTTCTCCGTGGGAAGGAGCCAGAAGCCCAGAACCTGCCTCTCCCCTTTGGGGGTCACCCCCAGGGCCACGTATACGGCCGCCCTCTCCACCCCAAGTCCCTCCCTGAGCACCTTCAAGAAAAAGCCATCCAGGTAAACAAAGGCCATCTCCTCCGGCAAAGGCCGCTTCTGGAAAGCCTCGGCCGCTTCCAGCACCTGGTCGGTGATGGCGCTGATGGTTTCGTGGGTGTACCGGTGGCCCAGCAAGAGGCTCATCACCTCCGCCGCTTTGCGTTGACTCACCCCAGCGGCGTAAAGGGCAATGGCCACCTCCCCCACGTCCACCTGACGGCGGGCATAGGGTTGTGTCAACACCGACCACAATTGACCGCTTTTCACCGATTCGAGATGTCCGGTTTTCAACGGAATGCTGCTTGGCTGCCCAGGCCGTAGGTGGTGGGCTACCTGTCTCCTTCTGGTTGGGGTAGGTTGGCCGCTTTGGTCAGGAGCCCGGCTTTGCGCTTTTCCTTGAGCCGGAAGCTCTCGCCCTTGATGTTGAGGGTGGTGGCATGATGCAGCAGCCGGTCGAGAATGGCCGTGGCCACCACTTGGTCGGCAAAGATCTCGCCCCAGTCGGCAAACCATTAGGGTCGAGTTTGCTGGACCGAATCCCGCTTCACCGTCGCGGAGGTGGCCCACCGCGCCACAGCGCACGACGCACGGTTCGCTCCGAGCATCCCACTTCTTCGGCAATCTCACGGAGATAACACCCCTTTTCTCGCATTTCGCGTATCATGAGCCAGTCCTCTCGGTTGAGCATGGCGCTTTCCTTGCTTCTTGACACAACACAAGGATGCACCAGCTTTGTCGGGAGGACATCTCAAACCGGTGTTTTGCGGACATTTACCATCGGTGCTGACACATCACCTGGTGACCACTCCTGCCAACGTCCATGACGTGACCCAGGCACACGCCCTGGTGCATGGCGAAGAGAGCGACGTATATGCCGATGCGGGCTATCGAGGCGTTGACAGGCGTGCTGAGACCCAAGGGTTGAAGATATGTTGGCACGTTGCACTGCGCGCGGGAAAACGAAGCGCGCTCTGCGACGAAACCGCACGACTTGCCGAGCGGCGCAAAGCGAGCATTCGCGCGAAAGTCGAGCACGCGTTTCACATCGTCAAGAACCGCTTTGGCCATCGCAAGGTGCGTTACAAGGGGCTTGCGAAGAACACGGCGCAACTTTTTACCCTCTTTGCGCTGGCGAACCTTTTTCTCGTCAAGCGGCGACTTTTGGCACAACACGGCCAAATTGCGTCCTGATTCCCGGAAAAAGCCGGGATGAGGGGCGCCACTGCGGGAAAAACGGCGCGAATCGGAGAAAAAACGCCCGCTTTTGGGCCCGCTTTTGGGGTTACGAAGGTCAGCATCGCACAATCAACTCGCGATGCGGTAGTGGAACAACAAAAATCGATTTGTTCAGGGATTCCCTAGATCTGATCGTCGACCATCAGCTGCCAATATGGGATGCCCTGATCCTGGCCGTCGCTGCAGAGAACCGCTGCCGATTGCTGTTCTCGGAAGATTTTCACGATGGCTTTACCTGGCGCGGCGTCACCGTGGTCAACCCGTTCGTCGCGTCGCGTTCGCCGCTACTCAGCCGATTGTTGCGCATCACAAAGTGACCTCTCACCGCCCTATCGGACGAGACTCCCCGCTTCTTAGGCCGCAGCCATGCCATGGTGGCTGGCACGGCGGCACGCAGGTTTGGTCGTCACAAGGAGCGCGACACAGCATTGATCCTGATCGCGTTCCGGCATGGACTCATGGTGGGCGAACTGATCCATGCGTACCTGGGCCACCGGTTTCAGCATACAGTCGCTACACCGTGCGCCTCAGGCGCTACCCAGCAACAACCATACACCCGTCGCCAGCAGCGGCAGGCCGAGTAGGCCGCGCCGTTCGCCCAGACGCTTTTTCGCGACACAACCAAGCGTCATCCCGGAAAGCTGCAGCACGAGGCTCGCTAGCACCAACCCGAGTACATAGTTCGACAGCGGCGTGCCCGGCGGCATCTCAACACCGTGGGCGTAGCCATGCAGGCCCGCCAGCACCATGACCAGCATCCCGGTCAATCCCGGCACCGCGCGCAGGACACCCACAAGTACCCCGCCCATCACCAACAGCGACCCCGCTAGCAGCAGTTCCAGACCGGGCAAAGCGCCTCCTGTAGCAGCCCACAACACGCCCAACACCATAGCAGTCAGAGCCGCCACGGACCCGATCCAACGCCGCGACAGCATAGAGGCCCAAATGCCGACACCGATCATCAACAGTAGGTGATCGGCACCGCTGAAAGGGTGCAGCAGCCCCGCCAGCAAAGCCGGCGCCTCAATATGGCCAGGGTGAGCGAGCGCCACGCCCGGCAGAGACAAGAAGGCAACGAGGGAAGAAAATATGAAATGGCGTGCGTTCATGATGAAGTCTCCTGTATCAGATCAGCGCTGCAGCGCAACGTCGGCATCGGTGCCCGTGAGCAGACCCTGGGTTTCGATGAAGGCGATGATCTCGTCGAGGCCTTTACCGGTCTTGAGATTGCTGAAGATGAAAGGCCGTTCGCCGCGCATTTTCTTCGCGTCGCGCTCCATCACCTCCAGAGACGCGCCCACCATTGGTGCCAAATCGATCTTATTGATCACCAACAGATCTGACTTAGTGATGCCCGGTCCGCCCTTGCGCGGAATTTTGTCGCCGGCCGCCACGTCGATCACATAGATCGTCAGGTCAGATAGTTCCGGGCTGAAGGTAGCCGCCAGATTGTCACCACCGCTCTCCACGAACACGAGGTCCAGATCGGGGAAGGCTGTATTGAGCCGCGCCACGGCTTCAAGATTGATGGAGGCATCCTCGCGTATCGCCGTGTGCGGGCAGCCGCCAGTCTCCACGCCAAGAATTCGCTCCGGCGCCAATGCTTCATTACGCACCAAAAACTGCGCATCCTCCGCCGTGTAAATATCGTTGGTCACAACACCAAGCTGATATCGTTCACGCAAGGCACGGCACAGAGCCAGGATCAGCGCGGTCTTGCCGGATCCAACCGGGCCGCCGATGCCAACGCGCAATGGGCCAGCACGCAGGAGTTGTGTCTGCTTCATATCGTCTCCTATGAGCGAAACAGTCGGGTGTATTGAGTTTCGTGTTGGCAACTGGCAATAGCTAAGCCCGGCGCAAAATTGCTCCACTCCGCTTCGTCGAGATTCACCGCCTCAGCAGCGATCTGCTCCACCGCGGCGCCCAGATGCAGCAGCAAGCGCTGGCCTGCGCTCTGCCCTAGCGGCACGATCTTCACGGCCGCCATCACCTGATTCTCGGCCCAGGCCCAAAGATAGGCGGTCAGCGCCTGGCACGGCGGAATGCACCAGGCTGCAGCAATACAGCCCCACACTACCGGGAAGCTCAATTCGTCGATCTCGCGTAGCCCAGCGCGTTTCTTCGCCGGCACGTCCTGCAGTGCTTCCAACAGCAGGTGCAGGGAATGGCCCATCTGAAGGGTCTCATTGCGCAGTTCGCTGCTCTCACGGCTGGCGACGAAGCGCTCGTTCAACGCGGACAGAAGTCCCCAGTCGTCTGCTTCCGCTGCTGCCATCACGCGAACCAGAAGCGGCGCCTCAAAGCTGCCGACACTGGCTCGCAATACCCCGCCGATCCACTCGCCGGCCGTTGCTTCGTCGCGTACCACACCGCATTCCGCTGCCAACTCCAGGCCCTGGGAATAACTGTAGGCGCCCACAGGCAGGGCAGGGCTGGCCAGCTGCAGCAAACGCGATAGAACAAAGGCAGTCATGGGTGCGCCCCGTACTGATGAATCTTGGAGAGCGCCGACGAATGCCCATGCTGATGACCAAGAGCATAGGCGCCAGCCTCTGGCTCGAATGGGGCCTGCAATTGAGTCGGTCTCAAGCCCAGCCCTTCGAGCATAGTCTGAAGAACCGAATCGGCGGCGAGACGCAGCCAACCTGCTCCCACTTGCACTGGTATGTGGCGATTGCCGAGATGGTAAGCGGCTCGAGCCAGCAACGTCGCATCGTCGGTGCGCACCTCGATCAGCTGCTCTAGAGCAGCCACCACCTCGACAATGCGCCCGTCGTTGCCGCGCAGCCGGTCACCACCACGCAGAATGACGCCGCGCTCCAGGAACAGCCCCACCTCCTCGCCGCTCGCCAGCTTGGTTCGCAAGCGGCTTTTGCAGCGCAGCTCGAAGGGCAGGATCAAATACTCCTGGGATGGCTCGTTGCCGGTGTAGCGTTGTTCGATGACAATCATGATCAGAATAAAAAGTAACGTTGCGCCATGGGCAGGACTTGCGCTGGTTCGCACACCAACAGCTCGCCGTCCACCCGCACGGCATAGGTTTCAGGATCGACCTCCACATGCGGCAGGGCATCGTTGTGCACCATGTCGCGCTTCGAGATCTGTCTAGTGTTCTTCACTGCTACCAGCGGTTTGCTCAAACCCAATTCTTCGCCAATGCCCGCTGCCAGCGCAAACTGAGAGACAAAGGTCACGGAAGTGTTCAAGGCCCCGCCGTAGGCTCCGAACATGGGCCGGTAGTGCACCGGCTGTGGCGTAGGAATGGAGGCGTTGGCATCGCCCATGGGCGCCGCGGCAATCATGCCTCCCTTGATGATAAGCGCGGGCTTCACACCGAAGAATGCCGGCTTCCACAACACCAGGTCAGCCAACTTGCCCACTTCAACCGAGCCGACCAAATGACTGATACCATGGGCGATGGCCGGATTGATGGTGTACTTGGCCACGTAGCGTTTCACGCGGAAGTTGTCATGACGCGCCGTGTCCTGTGGCAGCGTGCCGCGCTGCACCTTCATCTTGTGCGCTGTTTGCCAGGTGCGAATTACCACCTCGCCCACGCGGCCCATGGCCTGAGAATCGCTGGAAATCATGCTGATAGCACCGAGATCATGCAGGATGTCCTCCGCCGCGATGGTTTCACGTCGTATGCGCGACTCAGCGAAGGCGATATCCTCTTCGATAGCCGGATCCAGGTGGTGGCACACCATGAGCATATCCAGATGCTCGTCGATGGTGTTTACTGTGTAGGGCCGCGTCGGGTTGGTGGAGGACGGCAGCACGTTGGCCTCGCCGCAGACCTTGATGATGTCTGGTGCGTGGCCGCCGCCAGCGCCTTCGGTATGGTAGGTGTGGATGGTGCGGCCTTTGAATGCGGCGATAGTGGTTTCGACGAACCCGGATTCGTTCAGGGTGTCGGTGTGGATCGCCACCTGAACGTCCATCTCCTCAGCCACCGCTAGGCAATTGTCGATGGCGGCAGGTGTAGTGCCCCAGTCTTCGTGCAGCTTGAGACCGATGGCCCCTGCGCGAATCTGCTCCCGTGCTGGCTCGGGCAGGCTAACGTTGCCCTTGCCAAGAAAGCCCAAGTTCATGGGGAAGGCATCGGCCGCCCGCAGCATTTGCTTTATATGCCAAGGACCCGGCGTGCAGGTGGTAGCGCAGGTGCCTGTGGCCGGGCCGGTGCCGCCACCGATCATGGTGGTCACGCCCGACATCAACGCCTCCTCGATCTGCTGTGGACAGATGAAATGGATGTGGCTGTCGATGCCGCCGGCGGTAAGGATCAAGCCCTCGCCCGCGATCACTTCAGTACCGGCGCCGATCGGAATGGTCACGCCGGGCTGGATGTCCGGATTACCAGCCTTGCCGATGCCCCAGATGCGACCGTCCTTGATCGCCACGTCGGCCTTGACGATGCCCCAGTGGTCTACGATCAGCGCGTTGGTGATAACCGTGTCCGCAACCTTGTCAGACGTAAGCTGACACTGACCCATGCCGTCGCGGATGACCTTTCCGCCGCCGAACTTGACTTCCTCGCCGTACAGGGTGAAGTCCTTTTCCACCTCGATCCAAAGCTCTGTGTCCGCCAAGCGGACGCGATCGCCAGTGGTCGGACCGAACATTTCCGCATAAGCGCGGCGCGAGAGTGTCGTCATTCGAGCGCCCCCATCACCTTACCGGCGAAGCCGTACACTTTGCGCGCACCAGCCAGCGCCACCAGTTCCACCGTGCGCGTCTGGCCCGGCTCGAAGCGCACCGCGGTGCCAGCTGGAATGTTGAGGCGAAAGCCATATGCGGCCTGTCGGTCGAAAACCAGTGCCGCGTTGGTTTCGAAAAAATGGTAGTGCGAGCCTATCTGAATCGGGCGGTCGCCAGTGTTGGCCACTTTCAGCTTCACCGTAGTGCGGCCGACGTTGATGGCAATATCGCCAGGCTGGGTATCAATTTCGCCAGGAATCATGTCATCTCCTCACACAATTGGATTGTGGACAGTGACCAGCTTCGTGCCATCAGGAAAAGTGGCTTCCACCTGCACTTCCGTAATCATTTCCGCCACGCCATCCATCACATCGGCACGGGTCAGCAAGGTCGCGCCATAGCTCATCAGTTCGGCCACTGTCCGACCCTCGCGCGCGCCTTCAATAATCGCCGCCGAGATATAGGCTACGGCTTCCGGATAGTTGAGCTTGAGGCCCTTTTCCTTGCGCCGCTCAGCCAACAGGCTGGCGACGAACAAGAGCAGCTTGTCTTTTTCCCGGGGGGTCAGTTCCATGGCGTCGTTTCCTCCCTATGTGTTCCAGATCCGCGGCACCATCGGCGCCGTTTGCGTCAAAGGCATACGCAATGCATGCCAGATTTTGGTGAAGTAGTCCCGCGCCTGTTCCGCCGAGTCGCCTAGGTAGCGGGCCACTAGCAGTCCTGGCAGCAGGGTGACGCCACTGCGTCCGCCCGCCAACCCAACCTCGCGGCATGCGACAAGCAGGTCTGCATCGAGCCTGTCGCTCGCCGCGAGCAATATGCCGACAACACCATGTCCAGCCAGCCCCGCAGCCGTATGCAGAAGCGGCGAGGCGCCTGGGATCACTGCCCGCTCCAACCAGACTAGCTTACCTTCCCGCCTCAATTCGGTATGCATGCGCAGCATGCCTCGCGTAAATGTCTCGCCCCGCGCAGTGCGGCCGAGGCACAGCACATCCCAACCCACGAACACCGCGTCGCGCGCCAGCTCAATGCGATTGCTCATCTCCGCATGTGCACCATCGAACACAATGGACTCCTGCGGCAGCCATTCCATTACCGCGCCGTGGTCTACGCGCAGAACCAGCTTCTGCCGCGCCGGATAGGCATCGCTGCGGTACCACTTGGTCGCACTCGGCATGGTGAGCAGCGCATGGGCGCCCGAACCTATCTTAATCTCCACCTCCAGCTCATCGCCGCCGGCAATGCCGCCGGGCGGGTGCAGCACGATGCCATGGCACACCGCTTTGCCCTCTGGATACAGCGGCCGCTGGATGCACAGTGGCCCCGAATGCTTGCGTCGCACCAGGATCGTCGCCTGCTCCCGACGCGCGAACTCCAGCTCCAAGCGCGCCTTCCATCCGCTACGCATGCAGTCGGCAATGGCGACAACGTTATTCATGTGTCGGCTGCTCACCCACATCATCACACCGACAGCAGCTGCCGCACGCCGTCTCGCTCCATGTCGACACCAGCGCCGCGGGCGATGATTTCCCCGCGCTCCATCACCAAATACTGGTCTGCCAGCGAGTGGGCGAAGTCGTAATACTGTTCCACTAGAAGGATCGCCATCTCTCCGGTCTCGGCCACGGTACGGATCGCTCGCTCAATGTCCTTGATGATAGAGGGTTGGATGCCTTCGGTCGGCTCGTCCAGGATCAGTAGCCTCGGGTTCCCCGCCAAAGCACGCCCGATCGCTAGTTGTTGCTGCTGTCCGCCGGACAAGTCGCCACCGCGACGGTGCAGCATGCTCTTTAGGACCGGGAACAGCTCAAAGACGAGGTCCGGCAACTTACTCCCACGCGGACGGCTGGCCAAGCCCATCTGCAAGTTCTCCGCCACCGTAAGGCGTGGGAAGATCTCGCGTCCTTGGGGCACATAGCCGATGCCGGCACGCACGCGCTCGTAGGGCGGCAGGCGCGTCAGCTCGCGGCCATCGAATTGGATATGCCCGGACTTCGCTGGCACCAGGCCCATCAGGCACTTGAGCAGAGTAGTCTTGCCCACGCCGTTACGGCCGAGCAAAACGGTGACTTTGCCAGCCTCGGCTCTGAAGCTGACATTACGCAGGATGTGGCTGCCGCCATAGTACTGGTTGAGGTTTTCGATCGAGAGCACGGTTATCTTCCCAAGTACACTTCGATGACGCGCGGGTCGTTCTGCAGCATGTCCAACGAGCCCTCCGCCAGCACACTACCTTCGTGCAGCACCGTAACCTTGCCACCCAGCTGGCGGATGAAGGCCATGTCGTGTTCCACCACCACCAGGGAATGTCTGCCTGCCAACGACAGAAAAAGCTCCGCAGTGCGTTCGGTCTCATCGTCGGTCATGCCCGCAACCGGCTCGTCGAGTAAGAGCAGCTTCGGTTCCTGCATCAGCAACATGCCGATTTCCAGCCACTGCTTCTGCCCGTGAGACAGCAGGCCAGCCAGCCGGTGCGCCTGGTCTCCGAGGCGGATTAGGTCCAATGTCTCAGCGATGCGATCCTGCTGCTCGCTGTCGATCCGGGCCCGAAGAGTACTCCTGACGCGTTTGTCCGCCTTCATTGCCAGCTCCAGATTCTCGAACACGGAAAGCCGGTCGAAGATAGTTGGCGTCTGGAACTTGCGGCCGATACCAGCGTTGGCGATCTCCGGTTCCGTCATCTGCGTCAGGTCCAGCGTCTGACCGAAGAAGACCCTACCGGAGTCGGGGCGGGTCTTGCCGGTAATGACATCCATCATGGTGGTCTTTCCGGCACCATTGGGCCCGATGATGCAGCGCAGTTCGCCAGCGTCGATAGTGAGCGACAGTTTGTTTAGCGCCTTGAAACCGTCGAAACTAACGGTAATATCCTCCAGATACAGGATGACCTTGTGCGATAAGTCGAGCTCTCCGGGGCGCAGCGTGTGGCCGAAAACTTCACCTGGACCCCCGTAACCATCACCGACCTCCGGATCCAATGTCAGTTGCGTGTCACTCATGCGCTTTCCCCTCCACGCATCCTGCGCAGCCGGTTCCAGAGACCCACTAGACCATCTGGCAGGAAGAGCGTGATCACGATGAACAGCGTACCGAGGAAAAAGAGCCAGTATTGCGGGAAGCTCACGGTAAACCAGCTCTTGGCAAGATTGACGATGCCTGCGCCGATCACTGGGCCGATAATCGTGCCGCGTCCGCCCACAGCGACCCAGACCGCCATCTCGATGGAATTGGCTGGGCTCATCTCGGATGGGTTGATGATGCCGACCTGAGGCACATAGAGTGCGCCAGCGATGGCGCACAACATCGCCGACAGCGTCCATACTGACAGCTTGTACCAGAGCGGGTTGTAACCCAGAAACATCACCCGCGACTCGGCATCGCGGATCGCCACCAACACGCGACCGAACTTTGATTTCATCAGATAGTTGACAAAAACGAGCGTGAGCATCAGCGCCAATGCCGACAGCGCAAACAGCACCACTCGTGTTTCTGGCGAAGTGATGGAGAAGCCGAGAATGCGCTTGAAGTCGGTAAAGCCGTTGTTCCCGCCGAATCCCGTCTCGTTGCGGAAGAAAAGCAGCATTGCGGCGAAAGTCAGAGCCTGGGTAATGATGGTGAAATACACGCCATTGATGCGCGAGCGGAAAGCGAAGAAGCCGAACACGAAGGCCACCAGTGTCGGCACCACCAGTACCAGCAATACCGACCACAGAAAGGAGTCGCTGCCATACCAGTACCAGGGTAGCTCCTTCCAGCCGAGGAACACCATGAAGTCAGGAAGGTCGCTTTGATAGCTGCCATCCCTTCCAATCTGCCGCATCAGGTACATACCGAAGGCGTAGCCGCCCAGTGCGAAGAAGAGGCCGTGGCCGAGGGACAGAATGCCGGCAAAGCCCCAGATCAGGTCGAGTGCTACCGCCACGATGGCGTAGCACAAGATTTTGCCGCCAAGCGTAATGAAGTAGTCCGACAAGTGAAATATGCTGTCCGCCGGGATGGCAAGATGCAGCAGCGGAATCAACACGAAGGCAACCAGCGCAGCAACGACCAGTGCGATCCAGGCACGCCGGTCCAGGGACTGCGCTATGCGGAACACGAACGGGGTGCGGGAAAACGTCGTGGTCTTCACGTCACACACCTCCATAAACCGCCCTCCCTTTGAGGGCAAACAGTCCCTGTGGACGCTTCTGGATGAACAGGATGATGAACACCAGTATGAGAATCTTAGCGATCACCGCCCCGGTCCAGCCTTCTATGAGCTTGGTCAGGATACCCATGCCGAGCGCTGCCCACACCGCACCGGCAAGCTGGCCCACGCCGCCCAGTACCACCACCATGAAGGAATCGACGATGTAGCCTTGGCCCATGTCGGGGCCAACGTTGGAAATCTGCGACAGCGCCACGCCGCCCAGACCGGCAATGCCGGAGCCGAGACCAAAGGCGAGCATGTCGATGCGTCCCGTGTGCACACCAACGCAACTTGCCATAGACCGGTTCTGGGTCACTGCGCGCACGTACAAGCCGAGGCGCGTCTTGCTCAGCAGCAGCCAGACCAGCGCCAGCACGCCTACGGCAAAGCCGATTATGATCACGCGGTTCCAGGGCAGCACCACGTTCGCCAGCACCTCGATGCTGCCGGACATCCAGTCCGGGTTTCTCACTTCCACGTTCTGCGGACCGAAGAGCACTCGTGCCGCCTGGATCAGGATCAAACTGATGCCCCACGTGGCAAGCAGGGTATCGAGCGGCCGGCCATACAGATGGCGGATCACGAGGCGCTCTAGGACCATGCCCACCAGCGCGGCAACCACGAACGCCACTGGGATCGCGGCGATCACGTAATAGTCGGCCAGATCAGGAAAATGTGTGCGAAAAATATTCTGCACCACATAGGTGGTATAGGCGCCGACCATCAGCAACTCGCCGTGGGCCATGTTGATCACGCCCATCACGCCATAGGTGATAGCCAGACCCAGCGCGGCTAGCAGAAGGATGCTGCCCAGCGATAACCCCGAGAACACGTTGCTCAGCGCCTCGCCCCAGGCAAGGTGCGACTCAATGCTCTTTATCGCTGCCAGAGCTGCCTCCCGCACGGTCGGGTCCGGCTCGGCGTAGGTGTCGCCGTTCTTTTGCAGCAGACTCAGTAGCAGCGACTTCACTTCCGCACTGTTGCTCTCGCTCAGGGTGCGCACTGCCACCAGACGCTCCTTCGGATCTGGGCTGTGCAGCTTAGCCTGGGCATGAGCCAACACCAGAAGCTTCTTAATCTGGGGATCGATTTCCAGAGTCAGCGCTTTCTTCAGCACCGGGATCAGCGACGAGTCGATATTGCTCTGCAATTCCTTTGCCGCTGCCAGACGCGCATCACGGTCCGGGTTGAACAGCTGGAACGCGGCCAACGCATTCTGCAGCTTGCCGCGCACACGGTTGTTCACCACGACGCTGTCAGCATAATCCGGTGCGTCAGGAAAGGCTGCACCGGTGGCGGCATCCAGCGCCTTGCCGTCCACTCGGTAAAAGAGTCTGTCGTTTGCCACAAACAATGCATTGTCGTTCATGGCACGCAGCACGGCTTCGGCCTGCTTGTCGCCGCTGGCCAGCAGCTCGCCGATGGCAGCGATCTTCTTGTCCGAATCGTCGGAGGCAAGATCCCTGAGCACGGCGGGGTCAAGGGCCGCGGCAGCGCTGGTCGTCACAAGCAGCAGAAGTAGGGATAGCAAATGAGAAATTATGAAATTCAAAGTACCGCTCTTCCTAATAGGTGATTGGACAAATGCTTTGTGCATCTTTGATTACTCACCTATTCGGTCACGTTTGCCAATGGCTCGCTACCTAATTCAGGCTAGTGACCGGTTGTTGTCTTGATCGGGGGGCTTCTAGCCCCTTCATTTTTCTCTCAGTTCAATTGCTATCCGGCTCGTCCTTCTTCTTCTCGTTTCCTGGGATATAGGGGCTCCAGGGCTGAGCTTTGATCAGGCCCTTGCTTTTCCAAACGACGTTGAACTGGCCGTCAGGACGGATTTCGCCGATGAACACCGGCTTGTGCAGGTGGTGGTTCTTCTCGTCCATTTTCACCACAAAACCGGATGGCGCCTTGAAAGTCTGCCCCGCCATGGCTTCGATCACCTTATCCACGTCGGTGGTCTTGGCCTTTTCCACAGCCTGCTTCCACATATTGATGCCGATATAAGTAGCTTCCATCGGGTCGTTGGTTACTACTTTGTCGGCGTTGGGCAGATTACGCTTCTTGGCCCAGTCACGGTACATATTGATAAATTTGTCGTTTTCTGGGTTCTTGAGGGACATGAAGTAGTTCCACGCTGCCAGGTGGCCAACCAGCGGCTTGGTGTCGACGCCTCGCAGTTCCTCCTCGCCAACGGAGAAGGCCATCACCGGCACGTCGGTCGCCTTCAGACCGGCGTTGCCTAGTTCCTTGTAGAAGGGCACGTTGGAGTCGCCGTTGATGGTGGAGATCACGGCGGTCTTCTTGCCCTCAGAGGCGAACTTTTTGATCTTGGCGATGATGGTCTGGTAGTCGTTATGACCGAAGGGGGTATACTCCTCCATGATGTCTGCATCCGTAACGCCCCTGCTCTTCAGGAACGCACGTAGGATCTTGTTGGTAGTACGCGGGTAGACATAGTCCGTGCCCAGCAGCACAAAGCGCTCGACGGAACCTCCGTCCTTGCTCATCAGGTACTCGACGGCGGGGATGGCCTGCTGGTTTGGCGCGGCACCGGTGTAGAACACGTTTCTCTCGAGTTCTTCGCCTTCATACTGCACTGGGTAGAACAGCAGACCGTTGAGTTCCTTGAACACCGGCAACACGGACTTGCGCGAGACAGAAGTCCAGCAGCCGAACACCACGGCCACTTTGTCTTGGGTCAGCAGCTGGCGTGCCTTCTCCGCGAACAGCGGCCAGTTGGAGGCCGGGTCCACCACCACCGGCTCAAGCATCTTGCCCATCACGCCGCCGTTGGCATTGATCTCGGCGATGGTCATCAGCGCGGTTTCCTTTAGCGCCGTTTCGGAAATGGCCATAGTGCCGGACAGGGAGTGTAGGATTCCGACTTTGATCGTGTCAGCAGCGAAGCTGGGCAGGGAGACGAATGCCTCCGGAAGAGCAACGGCAGCAGTCACCGCCTTGAGAAAATCCCTTCTTTTCATGAGAAGTTCCTCCGTGATAGGTAAATGATGAATGGATTACTCCACGAGTGACTCAGCAAGGGGCGTACCAGGAATATTGCCAACTTACCTTATTAGACAAAAAATTTCATAAAAACAAACAATTACACAAAGAACTGGAAGCTGAGGAACGGACAGCGTCGCCGCACTGCAATTAGCACCGTTGAGCACCATTTTGGTGAAGAGCGAAAGGCCGGTGCGACAATTTGGTGCAAAAGCGGAATCCTTTGCACCAAACCGGGATAGGGGCGATCGGTGTTTCCACCACTGTCCGCGAGAACGCTGCCGAGGAGACCGCTGAGTTGATCACGCACAGGCCCGATCTGCTCGAGGAATTGACGAAGCGTCACATCGCTGCGGTGTAAAGTGGGAAGAGCCACGGTCGATGTCTCCGACGTGGCGGACTTACCGAAGGTCGATAGCATGTTGGCCGAACGCTTCGAGAGTTGGGCCAAAGTGAGGTCTTTGCCAAGTAACGCGACCACCAAGGCGGTCACGCGGTGACCGTCAGAAAATTCCTCGGTGCCACGATACGGTTACGCAGCAATCAACAGCACAATCCACAGTTTTTGTGGATTTCCCGCGTCTTGATCCTCGATGCTCGCCCGGCGCACTGCGTCCGTTTGCACAACTCAAGAAATCCGTTCGGCACAGCTGGCGTATCGATTACGAAAGAGGTTCGGTGCATCCTTCTTGAACGCGTATCTATCGATCCCTCCCCACAACCACGGCTTCCCATAGCCGCTCTTCGTCGCTAACCGTATAAATGCTCGTCGTTGCCAAGCTCGCGTGGCCAAGAAGCTGCTGTACCAAATTGACCGGCACGCCGCTTGCCGCAAGGTGCGCACCACAGGTGTGGCGCAGCCAATGGGGTGAGGCCCGCTCGAAATGCGAAGCGTCACTTTCGTTTCCCTCTTGCCGCACGCGATTGGCAAGATTACGGAAAAACTTTTTTACGGTTTTGTAAAAAGCATTCGGGGAAAGCGGACTATTGGTACCAAGCGCGGCAACGAGCGGCGTCTCTGGCGGATTGCGTAACAGTTCCCGAGAAAGACCACGAAAAGCAAAGTACGCCTGCAACGGCTTCTGAGCATAAGGAGGGAAGGGCACCGCACGCCATTTACCCCCTTTACCAAGCACCTTGACCATGAGCCTGGTTCCGCCACGGCGCAGCGGTCGCACGTAGAGGTGCGCTACGCGCAACAGCACGATTTCTGCAAGGCGAAGACCTGTCGCTTTGGCAAAGACCATCACGAAGCGCATCCGGGCAGTCGCTTCGTTTTCAGGCAATTGGGAAAGAAAATCCAGGATTTCTTGCCACTGATCTCTGGAAAAGACCCGCGTAAGCTCGATCTCTGCATTGCTATCGACGTACCTTGCCGATTTGCGACCTACCGCCACCCACGGATTTGCCGGTAGATAACGCACAGCCGCAAACCATTCGAATAGGCTCATCACCACCGTGACGGCGTAGCGCACCGATACGGGCGAAAGCGGTCCTTCAAAGGGGCGCCAATCGGGATGGTAGCGGGGGATGTTGCGTTTCCCGATCCAAGCGTGTTGCGCGATCGCGAAAGGCCACTCACTTTCTGAGCAACGCCCTAGCAACGACAACCAGTCCCGATAGCGCGCGCAATCGTCGACGGTGAGCTCAGCGAAACTTTTTCCCAGCTCCAACCGTGACCACAACAAAAAGCGCTCGGCTTCACGGCGATACGCACGGTAGGTGTGGGGACTTCCCGCACCCTTGATCGCCAACCACTGTGTCACTGCCTCTTTGTCGCTCGTCGCATTGATCAGCGCCGGGAAAGGCGCTGCCGCATAAACCGCAACTTCTGAGTTGTTTTTTCGTGGCTCGTCGAACGCTTCGAGCGGAACGATGGCTCGCGACGGATCGGAGTGTGAATCGGTCACGAAAAACCCCACTTTTCTTTTATGATTCATGATAACTTCCATTATCATGACTGTCAACCGAACGACGACAGGAGCCATTGCCACTGCCTGTGCAATCTGCTACCAGGAAGCGAAAGCGCATGGCACGGATGCAATTGAACAAGGAACGAAGATGGAACGGGTTCCGAGCTTATCGATCGCGGTCACCAGCAAGAATCTCACCGTAGCGGCCATCGCTCGGCAGCTTCTGGCGATGAAAATCGGCGCATTCCTCGTTGGCGTACTCAAACCCGACGGCAAGATGATCAACTTGCACTACACCTGGGCCGATCTCTACCAAGCCATTTCCTGGTTGCGGCACGAAAATGTCAAAGGAGCGCACATCTACATCAAGCCTGCGGGAGAACGCCATCCGCTCGTGCTGGTAGACGACATCGCCCATGAAGCGATTGGACAGATGCAGCAAGATGGCTGGGAACCATGTCTGGTTACAGAAACGAGCCCACGGAACTACCAGGCATGGATCCATCTTGGCACACCGGTCGCGGTCGCGATTCGCAAAGCCGTTGCCAGAAAACTCGCTGCGACCTACCACGGCGACCCAAATAGCGCCGACGGGGACCACTACGGCCGGTTGGCAGGATTCACCAACCGCAAAGAGAAGTACCGCAGACCCAACGGCATGTATCCATTCGTCAAAATTGTGATGATGCAAGAAAAAAGCGCGACCCAGGCTGAAACACTCATCGAAGCGCTGAGTAGCTCGAACCCCAACCTGCCGCACAAAGAGGCCAATAGCGAGAATCGCCACGTCGAGACGCGGATGGCCCACACAGGTGAAGCCCCCAAAGCGATTCGGGAATACCACAGGCAAGCCAAAGTAATCAAAGCGCTTTACCCAAACACCGACTACTCCCGCCTTGACTGGATGATCGTCACCGAAATGCTCGAACAGGGATTTTCGGTTGCAGCGGTTGAAGTCGCCATGCGTGAAGCCTCACCGCTTCTCGAGGAGAGGAAAAAGGGGCATATCGACGACTACATAACCCGCACCGTCACAAAAGCGATGCACGCAATTGCCAATGGCGGCTCGATCGACAGCGATTTACCCGTGAAAAAGTAAATTCACAAAAATAAAGAAATCATTATTTCTGTAAAAAAACGCAAAAAAGGAGAATCCCAACCGGTTGGGATAAGGGTGTCGACTCTACCTTTTCAGATCCCTTGTGGCGCAAGGCTTTCCGCCCCGTTCCATTCGGGACCTCCCCAATTTTGGCACGAAATCGGCCCGTTTCACAAGAGGTCCCGAATTTTGGTAAAAAGTTTGTGTTTTTTCGTCATGCTGCGCCCTCACGCACGCACCGCATCGACCGCTACGACGTTACGCGCGCGCTTGCTGAATTCGATGCCGACGAGATGTACCGGCAGCTGCTCCCCGCGGTACTTCTCGGCGTACCCTTTGGCCAGGAGTTGCGCAAGCGCCGCTCCTTCGGGTTCGTCTGGAACGACCTTGAATTCGAAGAGGTAAATGCGCTCCGGAAGCTTCACCGTGAGGTCGATGCAGCCGTGGTGGGTGACGTCCTCAGCAATGAGCTCCAGCCCCAGCGCCGCGAGGTGGCTGTAGAAGACGCTGGCCCAGTACCCTTCGTAGTGGGTGATGGAGTTTTTGCGGTACCAGTCGTGCGGGATGCTCGCGTAGAGGCGCTGGAAGTGGTCACGCAACCGTTCCAGGTCGCCCGTGCGCATCAGGTTGATGAGCGCTGTGACACTAGCCACTGGTCGTACTGGCAAAAATGCCGCAGTGAGCGCCCGATTCAACGCCATGCGCACTTCGCGGTTGGGTAGCCTCAGTTCGTATTCGGTAACGCCTGCGCTGACGTGTACCGCGCCAATCGTCAGGTAGCCCGTCTGCCACAGAATCGCTTCGGGTTCGATCCCGTCGACGTCGAACGCCGACAAGAGCTCCTCGGTGGCATAGAGCCGTTCCAATTGTGGGGTGAAAAAGCGCCGCGCTTTGAGTAGATCGATCAGGAAGGTGGGTGTGCCCGTTTCGAACCAGTAGGGGCGAAATTCGCGCTTTTGAAAGAGGAGCAGCAGGTCAAAAGGGTTGTAGACCGCTTCCCCCAGCCAGTTGTAGCCGTTGTACCAGTGACGGATCTGGTCGCGATCGAGCCCTTCGAGCTCCGGGGCGAAGATGGTGTCGAGGTCTTCCTCGGTGTAGCCGCAGATGGCCGAGTACTGGGCGTCGACGGTGATGTCGTTGAGGTTGTTGAGGCCCGAGAAGATCGAGGCTTTGCTGAATTTGGATACGCCGGTGAGAAACGCAAAGCGAACATGCGCATCCTGCCCTTTGATCACCGAGTAGAGGTTGCGCAACCCTTCGCGCATCGCGCGCGCAACCTCAGGCGTGGTGAGGTTGTCGAGAATCGGTTTGTCGTATTCGTCAACAAGCACCACGACGCGCCGGCCCGCTTTTTCCGCGACGCGTTCGATGAGCCGCTTGAAGCGCAGGTGGGTGTCCGTCGGGGGCGGTTCGATGGTTACGCCCAGCCGTTCGGCGTTGTCGCTCAAAAGCACGTGGATGTGTTCGTCGAGCGCGGCGGCCGTTTGCAGCCGTCCTTCGGCGAAGCTCAGCCGCACCACCGGGTAGCGGACGTTCCAATCCCAGCGGTCATGAACAAAGAGCCCGCGAAAGAGCGGCTCGTTTCCGGCGAACAGCTCGGCGAGCGTGTCGAGAAAGAGGCTTTTGCCGAAGCGCCGCGGACGGGAGAGGAAGTAGTATTTCCCTTCACTGACAAGCCGCCAGGCGTACGCCGTTTTGTCGACGTAGTAGTAGCCCTCTTCGCGGATTTCGCGAAAGGTTTGGATCCCGATCGGGAGTTTGCGACGCACGGCCTTTGCCGCGCTGCTGGTCATGGTCGTTTCCTGCAAGCCGCCTGTTGCGACCATTTTCGCACAAATAGAAAACTTCCTTCATGCGCCAAAGTCGCCAACTCCATTCCGATACTTTGCCGCTCCACGTAAGTGCGAGCATGATGAGATCGAACTTATGAACCTTGCTGCAACGCGTACATGATCCCCCAGACGCGCGCGTACGCTGCGTGCAGGTCATGATCTTCGACACTGTTTTTGAAATTGTCGTAGTCGATGGCAAGGATACGGTTGGCGATCGTGTCGGCTACGACGTGGCGCGGTACCGTCGTGCGGTAGCGGTAATCGGTGTGGCGGGTTTCTTTGATGGGGTGGCCCGGAAAGACCTGCTTGATGTCGCTTTTGCGCCGTGCACACACCAACAACTGCGCGGCAGCGCTTACCAAGCGAAGTCCAACGGTGATCGGGCTTTCGGCTTGGTGTCGTCGTCCCGCACGTGCGCGACTCACTCCACCGGCTTCGCGCGTTCCTCGATGCCAAGCAGTACCTTGACTGCGTAGCGGATGAACGGACGCAAAAACTCAGTCCGCATGTGCTGCATGTCGTCCGTCGGCCAACGCTTGTAGGCGTCGGCGATCAACGCCCCCAGCCACAGGAAAAAGACGCGGTGCGGATCGTTGCCCGAAATATGATCGATCTTCGCCCAGTAGTCACGAAGATCCGCGCGCAACTTCCCATCGAGCGTCACGTTGTGATAACCCCGGACGATCTGCCAATCCTTGTTCCGGCCCGCGATGATATCGGCGTACCGTTTCGCACGCTCCATGTAGCGCGCCTCTGACTCCCGCGGACTCAGCTCGCCCCTAAGCACCCGACGCAGATCGGTATCGACCTCGGTGCAGTAGCTGGCGATCAAACGATTGACGACGTCCGGATCACCCAGATATCGGTCGCCAGCTCCGACACCAACGAACTGGCCTTCACGTAATTGCGCTTCGACAACCCGAGGATCTCCCATGACCAATCTCCAAAAGTCGGCTCAACGATGAAATATTCGCACATTGCTAAGTGCGACACTATACCGATGCCGTTCTGGAGTTGACTCCGAGCACGCGGCATCATTTATACGGTTGTTTTACCGAGTAGCCTATTTTTAGGAACGACAGTTCGTTGCGATAGGAATTTTCTACCCAGCGGCGCGCTTGCGCCGCTGAGGGGCTGTGTAGAAAAGAGCGAAGTTATCCACAGGCGCTTCCTAGTAGAAATAAGTAGAAATATAGTAGACGGTCAAAAACCGCTTGTAACTTATTGAATAATAATAGATTTTTTGACAACCGCGCGACGCTATACCGAAAAAGCGCGACGCTATACCGAAAAAGCGCGACGCTATACCGATGCAGGCGCGACGCTATACCGATGCCGAACGACTGTTCAAGAGGTGGAGAAAGCGCGACGCTATACCGATGGCCAGACACCGTCGGTCGTCTCGGGTGCGCGACGCTATACCGATGACAATTCGTTGTTTTTCAACAAAAAACGGTGTTTGAGTAACTGAAAATACTTTCTGATCGTGCAGTGTCGCACCGCTTTTATGCCGTGATCGCTTTGGGGATCCAGAGCTTCAACAGCTCCCGTTGCTTCTTTTTGTCCAGAGTGATCTTGTATTCACTGACGATGTGCAACCGTTTCAGCTCATTGCATGCCTTGGAGAGCGACTCTTTGAAATCGCGCATTCTTCCGGTGTATTCCATTTTGCTCTTGAGCCATTCGAGTTCGTAAGACTGGATGGGGTCGGAAGAAGTAGCAACGAGGCGTTGCAGGGTTTTCGCCATGTCCTGACCCCGTTTGATCTGCAATCGCAAGTCGAAGTTGATCAGGCTGTATTCGCGGTTGCTGAAGAGCTGTACCCAGCGGGGATCGAGTTGGTAGCAGTACTCGTCGCTTTTCTCATCGAACGCAAAGCCGCTGATGAGGTGAAACGCCTCGGCGTAGCCGATCTTGTAGCGTGTGCTGCCGTCGGATTTGCGCACTTCGATGTAGAGTGTCGCTTCGGTCATCGCCCGCATTCTGCGATGGAGCCACTCGTAGTTCTGCTTGCCCGTCGCGCGCCCGATCCGCCGCAACAGCTGCGCTCGGTTCAATGTCACCCACTCCCCTAACGGTTTTTTCTGGGCAAACCAGATGAGCGCCATCATGAGGTCGCAGTCGGCTTCGTCGAGCTGCTCTCCAGTGTATTCGATCACAGCATCCGAGCGGCTGACCATCTTCGTTTGTCGATGAAATTTGCGGCGGCCGCGCGCAATAGGCGCAAAGAGCGAGGAGCGGTTCACATGGTTGGGAAAGGCCCCTAGATCGAACCCCGGTAGGTACATCTGCACGGGCTGAGAGGCCATCTTTTGATCTAGGCGTTGCAACGCCTCGGCTGCTTTCTGTTGGACCCAGGCAATGGGGTCTTCTTTGGCTCTCAAAGCACCGGTTTCGATCACCACCCGCCCTCCTTCTTGTTGTGGCAAGACGAAAGAGTAGCACTTTCCGCACCGTTTGGGGTGATGGTTTTGGGCGTGGTCGACAACGAGTGGTCACAACGCACCGACGGGCTCAGTTGGCGCAACATACGCAATCACGCTTTTCTCGAGTACGTCGAGGGCGCGTAAGCGGTGCGCGCGATCGGTAGCCAGAGGAAATCGCCGTCGAGATCGATGCCAACGGCAATGTACGTCTCGATGGACGTTTGCGCGAACTTCACAGGTAGACCGGGCAGCGCCGATCCATTTTCGCCAGCGCGTTCAGATTGCTTTCTTGTCGCAAAGTGGCGAAGCGGTCGGCGTGATGCACGGTGATGGGTAAGCGGGGGTGGCGAAAAAGTGAGGCACCGTGAAGGTAGCTCAGCAGGTAGGCCTGCTCTACGAGCACAGGGAATTCGGTCTCTCCGTAGCGTTTGCGGAGCTTGAACGGTCGCACCGATCCCTCATTGAATTCGTCGTGCCCGTAGGTGACCAGAATTGCCGTATCGCTGTCGGGCAACCAGACGACGTCTCCTGCCTTGGGGTTGGTGTAAGCAAATTTGCCTTGCTCTTTGCCAGGATACCGCCGATACAGACGAGGGGAACCACTTTTGATTACCTCCAGGATGTCGATCGCAATGCCATGGTGCGATTCAAAGCGTGTGATGACATCGAACGACTCGTGCCATTTTCCATCGCGGTGGAGGACAATCCGCTGCGGCTTGTCGGCGAACACATTACGGTAGGTTTCGATGCTCTGTTCGAGCAGTTGTTCGAGTGAGGCGTCCTGGAGCCGTTCGCCGCGTTGCCGTTCGCAGAGTGTCCAGCCGAGTTGTGCGCCGTCGCGCGCAAAGAGGAACGCCGCTGCTGGTGCGCGCTCTCGTTGCCCTCCAAGATCGATGCCAAGAAAGAGGTCTGCTTCACCCGGCAAGTTGTCGAGAGTGCAGAGCACGCCGCCCGCTTTGGTGTAGAGCCCGGCAGCGACGTTGCTGAAGTAGTAGTCGTTGTAAATGGCCGGGTGATGGTTGAGCAGAACGAATTGGCTGGCTGCGCCGTGGTCGAAGCAGAGATCGCGGATCTTGGCCTTCGGCGTCTGCTGGGTGATGCCAATGAGCAGAATGGTTTCATCGGTACGGTCGAGGCGATCGAGAAATTGCCGGAACGCTTCGATCGTCGGATAGTGACCTTTTTCGGTGGTCCAGGTGGGCCGTTTTTCTGGATGCGGACTGGTGAGTTTTTTGAGTTTTTCGCGTGTGGCTTGGTCGATCGCGTCAAAGCAGGCGCTTTGCTGGGAAGTGATGCTGCCCACGGTGACCGAGACGATCCGCCGCCGGGTCATAGGACGGAAGGCACCACAGCGAAACGCCTGGCGCTCTTTGGTGCCATTCTGGTCAGCGTGGAAACGGAGCACGGGAGTACGGTCGATTCTGCCCCCCAACGGCGGGTCGAGCTGAATACGGTTGAGCTTGACCCGTTCTCCGTCGATGGGCAGGGTGGTCGTTTGCTGGATGATTTCCAGGAGTGCACCGATCCGTTTCTGCATCGGCAACCGCATTTTTGGCGACATCTCGGCCAGCAGTTCATGGTCGATGGTCTCGAGTGACTCAAAGGTAAAGACCGGTTGCAAGAGCTGGGCCAGGTGGGCAAGACGCTTTCCGTTCGGGTAGATCACCCAAACCACTTGGGAGCACCGCGCTGCGTCGAGCTCCGCCTCTTTGATGTGGCCACGTTCCCGATGGTATTCCAGATAGGAATAGGTCTTTCCCGACTGGTTGTCGCAGAAGGTGCTTTGCGGTGTGAGCGTCTCGGCAATGCCATCAAAGGTGCATGTCTTGATCTTGCCGTCGGCAGTGGTGTAGCGGTGACGAAGCTTTTCGATACACCAGTTGGGGCGCTGCGCAAGCATCCATTGCAGGGTGACATGATCAGCCGCATTGATGGTGTGGCGCAGATCCAGTTGTAGCCAAGCGTCACCATCGGGAAGCACCAGAGGATCGAACTTCAGAGTGCGAAAGATTTTGAGGTAGTCGGCTCTGCATGGCTGCGCTGTTCGTTCGATGAGGGTGGGAACGTTGGCGCCGTTTTCAGGCCGCCAGCGGTTGCCGAGCTGGCGGGACCAGACAGGAAGGGCGTTTTTGACGATCTGGGTGAGCAGCTCTTGGATCGCGCGGCGTTCGCTCTCTTTTTGCGCTTCGAGCACGACCCGACGCGGGTTGGCGATCACGAACGGATATTGACGCCAAAGTCGGCCTTCGCATGTCGCTAGCGGCGCAAAGGTAAAGATGTTCCAGGTGCTGGCCCCGCATACGCCGACGACCGGAACGTAATCGTTGCTGTGACGCAACACGGCCGCACAGCCTCTGACGATCCTTGCGGGCGCCACGTCCTCCTCGGTCACTGGGCTGAGGAGTTGCAGGTCATAGCAATAGAGGGACAACTGGGCAAATGAACGATCGACGCGCAGCGCCAAGATGCCCAGTTCAGAACCGTTCTTCATGCCGCTCATTGCAAAGTCCCTTGTCCGTCATGGGAAGTTCTTGTGCCGATCGTTATTTTGCCGGAAAAGATGGTTGTTCTGCCTGTTCAACCACCGCACGCAGTACATGACGATGAAAAAAGTTTCCGTCACCGTCGTTATAGGAGTGTCAGGGTCAATTGCATAAAGGAACGAAACCATGATGCGTCGTGTTGGTGTCGTGTTTTCTGCAGCTGCTGTTCTGCTGGTCTCCGGTTGTGCGTCCACGATGTCTGCCAACGACTACGCGCGCAGCGCAGCCATGCAGGAGATGGAGGTCAAACTGGCCACCGTGCTGTCGGTTCGCCCGGTTCGCATCGAGGCACCTGAACACGCTGGCGGCGCAGGGGGAGCCACGGGCGCCTCTTTGGGCGCGATCGCTGGTTCCAACGTCGGCAGTGGCCGCGGAAGCTTAGCCGGGGCAATCGCAGGTGCGCTGATCGGTGGCGTCATCGGCGTGGTCGCCGACAAAGCGGCAAATACCCGTGAAGGAATCGAGATCGTCTACCGTCTGGACGACACGGGGGAGACCAAGGCGCTGGTCCAGGGGCGTGACGAATCGGCGGAAATCAAGCCGGGCGATCGCGTGCGGATCATGAAAATGGGTTCGCGCGTTCGGGCCGTGAAGCTTTGAGGTCGGGAAGCGGGCTGGGTTCGTGGCAACAGACGAAGAGAGGAGAAAAAGGATGTCGTTTTTTGGCAAGGTCTTCGCGAAGAAAGCAATCGCTTCTACCGACGAGCGGCACGAGCCGAAAGAGCCGATCAAGCCCGTGGTCGTGTCACCCAGCGAAGCCGAAAAGGTGGCGAACGACCACGATTTTGTCGATACCCAGTTGGCGCAGGCAATCGAGGCAGTGGCCCGGGAAGAGATGCGCCAAAAGGTCGCGGTTCGTCTGCCCCACGCCCAAATGACCGACGAGCAGCGCGACGTGGTCGAATCCACTGCGCCGTTCCTGGCGGTAAACGCTTACGCCGGTGCGGGCAAAACCCACACGCTCAAAAATTTCGCGCTCGCGCGCAGCGACGAAAAGCTGCTCTACGTGTGCTTCAACCGGAGCCTTGCTGAGGAAGCCAAGCGCAAGATGCCCAACAACGTGCGTGTCGGCACGATCCATGCCATTTGTTTCAACGAGTTCGCCAGGCATGTCTACAAAGACATCAACGGGAAGTTTTCCGGCAAACCGACGTCTGCCGACATCTATGAGGCGAGCGATTTCATCCGCCTGAAGTTGGGGCTTACTGAAGAGGGCTGGAAGCGGTTCTATTTTCCCAAGATCATCCGGCTGCTGGAGCAATTCACCAACAGCGACGCGCTTGACCTTCGCCAGTTTTTGGAAAAGGCGTTCGCCGAAGAGATCGCGCACAAGCGCTTGGAGCCGTTCGTCATCGATGCCGCGATCGAGACTTGGAATCTCATCGCCGACCCCCGTTCCAAGATCACCGCGTGGCACGACGTCTATGTGAAGATGTGGCATCTCAGCAACCCGTCGATCTCGGGCGGCTACCAGTACATCTTGCTCGACGAGGCGCAAGACGTCAGCCCGGTGATGTATGACATCTTCTTGCGCCAAGAGCATCTCACCCGGGTGCTGGTAGGCGATCGCCACCAATGCATCTACGGTTTCCGCGGTGCGATGAACGCGATGCAGCACGCGGTCGATCACGGCAACGCAACGGAAAAATACATGACGCAAAGCTTTCGCTTCGGCAACGAGGTGGCGCTTTTGGCTTCGCTCATCCTCCAATCGTGGAAAAAAGAGACGCGTCCGGTGCGTGGCAATCCGGCAATCCAGGACGAAGTGCGCAAAGCCACGACCGTGTTCGACCTTGCCCCCAGCGAACAGAGCGCGTACCTGGCCCGAACCAACGGCAAGCTCATCGACACGGCCATCTCGCTCATGGAGAAGAAGATCCCCTTCCAGTTTCTTGGCGAAGTGAAAGATTACCGTCTGCTGATGGCAAAAGAAGTGGCGTTTTTGAAAGCGAACAAAAGGGACAAACTGGGTACGTACCTGCGCAAATTCAAATCCTACGCTGACTACAAAGAGCAGGCCGAACGCGAAGACGACCAAGAAAAGCAGGCGATCTGCCGCCTGGTGGAAAAGTACGGCAAGGATCTCCCGCAGCTGGTGGAGTCGCTCGAACGCACGGTCTCCAAACAAGGGGTAGTGCTTACCACCGCACACAAGAGCAAAGGCGCCGAGTGGGCAGAGGTAATGCTGGCCGATGATTTCCCAAGCCTGATCAATCTCAGGAGCACAAGCAAGTTGAACGCAATCTCCGATCAGGAAGCCAATCTCTACTACGTGGCAGTGACGCGCGCACAGCGCACACTCTACGTACCCAACGACTGTTACCAGTTCTATCGGGCAGGTAAGCGGGTGCAGGGAGGATAGTGGCGTGCTCGGTCCGTTCGTCCTGCCGAGGCCTGCGACCGGTTTCGGTCACGAGCAAGGAATGATTTCAACCATCGATGAAAGGAAAAGCGATGCATATGCGGCAATATCTGGTGCGTGTGCGCGACGGTGTGGCAAAGATCGACCGCAGCGATGAAATAGTGGCCCGCCACGGGGTGATCTTCGTATTCCACCGGATTCCCGTCTGGATGGCGTGGCTGTTTCAGATCGGTTTTCGGTTCGACATACTGTTCCTCACGCTGCGGTTCGACAAAGTATTGGTGCGCCTCGAAGCGTTGCCCGATGGCCGCTTCGCGGTACAGACCCCAACCGGCGTCTCCGTTGCCGGTTACGGGGTCCTGGTTCCGGGCTACTTCCAGGGCCGCAGCAATGTGCGGCAGGGTGAACTGCTGGTGCGCGAATCCCGACCCATTTTCGGCTGGATTCCGCGCACGCTGCGCAACGACGAACATCGGATTTAATTCTCGAGTGAAAGGAGCCAATCATGCGGTATCTGCTCATCGCGCTTTTTGTCTGACCACGTTCGCATCTGCCGGGGCGTTTGCCGAAAACGCCGCTCCGCTTGGCCTGGAAGTGGGGGTTGCCGATCTCAACACCGTGAAAAAGCGACTGGGCGGCAAAACTCCGTTGCAGCAGGCGGGCGTAAACGAGGTGAGCGGTGGCCCGATCCTCAAAAGCAACGGCGCAGGCTTGGGAATCGACGGGATCGAAGAGCTCTCGTTCGTCTTCGACAAAACAGGCAAGCTCGTGGCAGTAATGATGCAAATGGGCAAACACCGGCTGCGTGAAGTAACAGCCGCGTTGCGCAAAAAATACAAAGTGCAGCAAGAAAACATCCCGTTTGTCGGAGACGCTTCGGCCATCTACGAGCAAGGGGACAGCCTGGTGATTCTCAACGCTCCGCACCTCTCCTTTTCGATGACGGTCCTCTACGGAACCCGAGCGTTTCTGCAACAGACCTTGGAAAAGTACTCCCAAGAGCAAGAGGCGCATCAACGGCGGCAAGAGTCGCTGCTCTGACCTGCTGACCGCACGTCCCGCAGCAAAAGGGCCGCTTCCGGTTACCGGGAGCGGCCTCGACGGTTTTGCACACCCTGAGACGTTCGCGTAACCTGACATTTCCGTTTTCCCCACCCATACAACGACAAAACGCCCACGCCGCTTCATCGCAAGCCGTCGCTGCGCCCATCACAGCATCCTTCCATCCCCATCGCGCTCAAGGCCTGACGCTGCAGCTTTCCGGTACGGAAATAGGGATCTACCGAAACAAAGAAAAGCAGGTTTCTGTAAAAAAGCAAAAAATGCAGCCGACCAGCGCGCCGGTCGGCTGCAGCACTCCATGAACACGGTGACAAGCCCAACCGGTTGGGATAAGGGTGTCGACTCGGCCCGTTTCACAAGAGGTCCCGAATTTTGGTAAAAATTTTGTGTTTTTTCGTCATGCTGCGCCCTCACGCACGCACCGCATCGACCGCCACGACGTTACGCGCGCGCTTGCTGAATTCGATGCCGACAAGATGTACCGGCAGCCCTCCCCCGCGGTACTTCTCAGCGTACCCTTTGGCCAGGAGTTGCGCCAGCGCCGCTCCTTCGGGTTCGTCTGGAACGACCTTGAATTCGAAGAGGTAAATGCGCTCCGGAAGCTTCACCGTGAGGTCGATGCAGCCGTGGTGGGTGACGTCCTCAGCAATGAGCTCCAGCCCCAGCGCCGCGAGGTGGCTGTAGAAGACGCTGGCCCAGTACCCTTCGTAGTGGGTGATGGGGTTTTTGCGGTACCAGTCGTGCGGGATGCTCGCGTAGAGGCGTTCGAGGTGGTGGCGCAGTAAGGTCGTGTCGGCTCGCACCAGCGCTTCATAGGCGCTCAGGGTCACTTGTTCGGCCAGCGAGGGGTCGCCCATCAGCCCTTTGAGCAGCGCATCGTTGAGGCTGTAGGCGACTTCCAGGTTGGGGTAGCCCAGTTCGTATTCGATGCGTGCGCCGATGCGCCGCTGTCCGTGAAAGGTCAGGTACCCGGTCTGCCACAGGAGCGCCTCTGGGGCCATCGTGTCGACGTCGAACGCCGACAAGAGCTCCTCGGTGGCATAGAGCCGTTCCAATTGTGGGGTGAAAAAGCGCCGCGCTTTGAGTAGATCGATCAGGAAGGTGGGTGTGCCCGTTTCGAACCAGTAGGGGCGAAATTCGCGCTTTTGAAAGAGGAGCAGCAGGTCAAAAGGGTTGTAGACCGCTTCCCCCAGCCAGTTGTAGCCGTTGTACCAGTGACGGATCTGGTCGCGATCGAGCCCTTCGAGCTCCGGGGCGAAGATGGTGTCGAGGTCTTCCTCGGTGTAGCCGCAGATGGCCGAGTACTGGGCGTCGACGGTGATGTCGTTGAGGTTGTTGAGGCCCGAGAAGATCGAGGCTTTGCTGAATTTGGATACGCCGGTGAGAAACGCAAAGCGAACATGCGCATCCTGCCCTTTGATCACCGAGTAGAGGTTGCGCAACCCTTCGCGCATCGCGCGCGCAACCTCAGGCGTGGTGAGGTTGTCGAGAATCGGTTTGTCGTATTCGTCAACAAGCACCACGACGCGCCGGCCCGCTTTTTCCGCGACGCGTTCGATGAGCCGCTTGAAGCGCAGGTGGGTGTCCGTCGGGGGCGGTTCGATGGTTACGCCCAGCCGTTCGGCGTTGTCGCTCAAAAGCACGTGGATGTGTTCGTCGAGCGCGGCGGCCGTTTGCAGCCGTCCTTCGGCGAAGCTCAGCCGCACCACCGGGTAGCGGACGTTCCAATCCCAGCGGTCATGAACAAAGAGCCCGCGAAAGAGCGGCTCGTTTCCGGCGAACAGCTCGGCGAGCGTGTCGAGAAAGAGGCTTTTGCCGAAGCGCCGCGGACGGGAGAGGAAGTAGTATTTCCCTTCACTGACAAGCCGCCAGGCGTACGCCGTTTTGTCGACGTAGTAGTAGCCCTCTTCGCGGATTTCGCGAAAGGTTTGGATCCCGATCGGGAGTTTGCGACGCACGGCCTTTGCCGCGCTGCTGGTCATGGTCGTTTCCTGCAAGCCGCCTGTTGCGACCATTTTCGCACGAAACCGCGATCGCTCTTGACCTGGAGTCGGAACGTTTATCGCTCGCCCGCTCCCCCCGCGCTCTCCAGTGCCATTGCGCCCATCCCCATCGCGTTCAAGGCCTGACGCTGCAGCTTTTTGGTACGGAAAAGGGATCTACCGAAACAAAGAAAAGCAGGTTTCTGTAAAAAAGCAAAAAATGCAGCCGATCAGCGCGCCGGTCGGCTGCAGCACTCCATGAACACGGTGACAAGCCCAACCGGTTGGGATAACCGTGTCGACCAAAAGAGGTTCCGAATTTCTGTAAAAAATTTGCGCAATTTGGCTCGCGCCGCGCTTTGTCCGCAGTGCCGTAAAATCGAACCGGTTGCCCCCTTCTTGCTTGTGATGACCCAAGAACACGATACCGGCTACAAGCTCCTTTTTGCCCATCCCGAGATGGTGCGCGATCTGCTCATCGGGTTCGTTCCCGAGCCTTGGGTGCAGACGCTCGACTTTTCGACCCTCGAGCGGGTAAACGCCAGTTACGTCTCAGAGAAAGGCGATGCGCGCCACGAGGATATGGTCTGGAAGGTGCGCTTCGAGAACCATTGGCTCTATGTCTATCTCTTGTTGGAGTTCCAGGCGCAGCCCGACCGCTGGATGGCGCTGCGCATGCTCGTCTATCTCGGGCTTTTGTATCAGGATCTGGTGCGCCGCAACGAGTTGACGCCTGAGGGGAAGTTGCCGCCGGTGTTGCCGATCGTGCTCTATAACGGCACGCCCCGCTGGAACGCCGCCGAGGAGATCGGCGAATTGATCGCGCACGGGCCTGAGCCGCTCAGACGCTGGCAGCCACAAGCGCGCTACCTCTTGATCGACGAGGGGCGTTATCTGCCCGAGGCGCTCACCAAGCGTAACCTTGCTGCGGCGCTCTTTCGGCTCGAACATTCGCGTAGCCCCGAGGATATGCGCCGTGTGGTTCAGGAACTGATCGAGTGGCTCGCCGAACCGGAACAGAAGCCGCTGCGCTTCAGTCTCACCCGGTGGTTACTGCGGCTGTTGCGGCGTAAAATGGAGAAAGGCACGGTCGAGGTACCTGACGTCTCGGATTTACTGGAGGTCGATACGATGTTGGCCGAACGCATCGAGAGTTGGACCAGGGAGTGGTGGGAGCAGGGGTTGCAGCAGGGGTTGCAGCAGGGATTGCAGCAAGGTGAGGAAAAGGGTTTTTACCTCGGCGAGCTGCAAACCTTGCAGCGGCAGCTCACCAAACGCTTCGGGCCGCTTCCGGAATCGGTGCAGGTGCGCCTGAGCACCGCAAGCCGCGAGGAGATCGAGCGCTGGCTCGATCGGGTGCTCGACGCGCACACGCTCGACGAGGTCTTTTCCGAGTAGCACGAACGCCTCCCGATCTCGGGCCTGCGCACGCTCCCGGTCATCGGCAATATCATAGGCGCAAATCACGGTATGGGTCATCGCGTAACCAGACGTTTCCGCCTTCCCCACCCATACAACGACAAAATGCCCACGCTGCTTCATCGCAAGCCGTCGCTGCACCCATCACAGCATCCTTCCATCCCCATCGCGCTCAAGGCCTGACGCTGCAGCTTTCCGGTACGGAAATGGGGATCTACCGAAACAAAGAAAAGCAGGTTTCTGTAAAAAAGCAAAAAATGCAGCCGACCAGCGCGCCGGTCGGCTGCAGCACTCCATGAACACGGTGACAAGCCCAACCGGTTGGGATAACAGTGTCGACTTTGTTCGCATCGCATGGGTCGGGCGTATGGGTCACAAGCCCAACCGGTTGGGATAACAGTGTCGACCCAGAAATGGAGGGGGCACTGTTTTTCGTGTGTCACAAGCCCAACCGGTTGGGATAACAGTGTCGACCATTGGCCGAATTCCGAACTTTGTGCCGCTACAGTCACAAGCCCAACCGGTTGGGATAACAGTGTCGACTCTACCCTTTCAGATCCCTTGTGGCGCAAGGCTTTCCGCCCCATTCCATTCGGGACCTCCTCAATTTTGGCACGAAAGCGGCCCGTTTCACAAGAGGTCCCGAATTTTGTCAAAAATAGTAGGTTTTTTCTACCCATTCGCGCACCTGGTCGTGTTCGATCGCTTGGCGCAATGACGCCACGACGCTACGTATCTCTTGCTCCAGCGGGCGTTCGCCGCCCCGCACCATTTTGTCGAACGCCAACAGAAACGTCCGTCGCGCGTCAGGAGAGAGCCGCCACGACGCCGCATCGGGCAAAAAGTCGGCTTCGTCGATCTGTCTTCGTCCCCAAAGCGCCAGAATCAGCCGGTCGACTGCCGCCCGGAACGGTTCTACCACGTCGAACACCAGCGACGGATAGCGTCCAGCACTGCTGTGCAGCGCGCCCAGATACGGATCGAGCCCCTCCACCCGCACCCATCGCTCCACGACCGGAATGAGCAGCGTGTAGCCGAAATTGAGCAGTGCGTTGAGCAGATCCTTTGCTGGACGCGACCGCCCCTGCCAGCGCCCCCACGCCGCATGTTGCGTCGCCAGCCACGGGTAATAGCGTCGCGCAGCACTCCCCTCGACACCGCGCACCGCCGCAACGCGCTGACATCGTGCCAAACGACGCAACTCCTCATCCAGCGCCGCCAACACCGCGGCGTCGCCCGCCCGATAGCGGGAACGGATGAGTGCCTGCTGCCGCAGGATTTTTCCCCGCACCCAGACAGCGGCAATCTGCGCGCGTTCGGTTTCGCTCAGTGCAGCCCAGCAGCGGTGCTGCGCAGCCAGTATCCGGTTTTTGCGCGCCGCTTGCCGTTGCCCCAACAGCACCACGGGTCTGCGTTTTGGTGTCGCGATCAGAATCGGCACGTCCGCTTCGGCGCATGCTTCGATCGCAGCAGTGGTGAGCGTCGCCGGCGCCAAGACAAATAGGTGCGAAAGCAGCCGCAACGGGTGGCGCTGGGTTTCACTTTCACGGCCGCTCACCACCACCGCGCCATTTTCCAGCCCAATGCGCTGCCCTGGGGTCGTGAGGTAGAGGGCCTGTGCCGTCTCTTTGGAGGTAGGCGTCGCCCTTTGCGTCGCCATTGGAGAAAGCGGCGTACAGAGAAACCGCCCCAAAGAAAACGAAAGACGATCCCCCGTGCCCACCGCCGCCAGCAACCCCAACCAGAATTGCCACTCGGGATCGGCAAAAAAGGCCAGGCGGCCCACACCGCCGTTGAGGAAAAAGGGATTCCCGTTCTGCGAGCGCGAACGATGCACGCATCGCCAGTATTGCCAGTCAATGGGCACAATACGCGCGACGGGCGGAAGAAGCGGCTGGGCACCAAACAGTTTCGCAATGCGTTTTTGTGCGGCACACTGCCATTGGTGCGGCGCGACCGTCTGTTTGTCTGTCGTGCCTTTGAGGTGAAACGGCGTGAGAAACTCCAGCAGCCACCCATCAGAGGAGACGATCGCTTGGGCGGTTTCGTACCGCCACGGCGTTGCGGTTCGGAAAACGAAATGGGTGTGGGCAGCAGCCGGTTCGTTCAACCGTTGCGCCAATTGTGCGGTCAGGCGCTGCCCCGCTTCCGGCTCTTCGGCAAAGAGTTGCAACGCCACGGTCACCTCTTCGCCGGGCTGGTAGCGCCAATCGGTGGCTCGCTTCTGCGGCAGATGCCAAAGCAGTGGTTCGTTCACCGCTGCCGCTTCCGCTGCGCCTTTCACGAGCGCTTCGAACACCGAAAGGAAGTGACTTCGGCGCGGCGTGCTCACCGCGATGAGCGTCACTTCGGCAGCCCACCAGGCGTAGGGTTTGATCATGACATCCTCACTGTGCCATAAACAGCCATGAGCAAACCACAACTCACCGCAACAGGTAACCGTGTCGCTGCCGTTGCCGTGCGATCGTCCGCAACCGTTTTGCAGCTGCTGCGGGAGATGCAACTACGTCACACCGCTCGCCCCCCAGGCGATTGCGCAGGCTTCCCCAGGCGCGGACGACGAGCCATGCCCCAAAGAGATCGCGCGTAACGCGCACCGCGTACCAGCGCTGTTTTTCTGGATGGACCCAGAAGTAGTGCGCGCGCTCGGGCATGGGGTCGTGCTCCGTATTCTGTCTGTCCATGCGTGAAAACAAACAATGTTTTACTGATTTCAGTTTTCCTGC